>JAOZNO010000979.1 GCA_029933755.1 Bacteroidales bacterium
TTGTATAATAGATAATTAATCTCAATTTTATCTAGTGCGAAACTTTAGTAATTACAACAATCTTGTTTTTTAACCAGTATACCCAAACCTTTTCAATGGCCTGCTATTATTCTTCCAATCCTTACTCACTTTCACAAAAAGCTCAAGAAACACTTTTTTACCAAAGAATTTTTCCATATCAATTCGTGCCTGCGTTCCTACTTTTTTAAGTGCCTCTCCTTTTTTACCAATAATTATTCCCTTTTGCGAATCACGTTCAACATAAATTATTGATCTGATTTTGATAATATCTTTCTTTTCATAAAATGTTTCCACCTCAATTTCAACAGCATATGGCACTTCTTTATCGTAATTCACCAATATTTTCTCACGAATTATTTCCTGAACAAAAAAACGTTCACTTTTATCTGTTAATTGATCCTTTGGAAAATATGCCGGTGACTCCGGCAAGAACCCAATTATTTGGTCAAATAGCTGGTCAATATTAAAGTTTTCAGTTGCACTGGTAGGAATAATAACTGCCTGAGGTAATAATTCTTTCCATCGATCAATTAATCGCACAACCGCTTCCTGATTAGATAAATCAATTTTATTAATTAAAAGTATAATTTTCGCATCAGACTCCTGAACATGTTGCAGGAAAATAGGATTTTTATCTATCTTTTCTACAACATCCGTAATATAAAGAATAACATCCGCATCGGCCAATGCCGATTTCGAAAATTTAAGCATCGATTCATGAAGCTTTGACTTTGGCTGAATAACTCCAGGAGTATCAGAATATACAATCTGAAAATCCTCACCACTAACAATTCCCATAATTCTATGCCTCGTAGTTTGAGATTTTGAAGTAATAATAGAAAGCTTCTCCCCTACCAAAGAGTTCATTATTGTTGATTTCCCGACATTGGGATTTCCAATAATATTTACAAAACCCGATTTATGCTTACTCATGTTTTTACAATATGATTTATCAAGTACCTGTTAAGAAATTACTTTTTTTATTTACACGCACTTAATGCTACAAGTTTAAAGTTTAATTAAAGTGCTACTGCTAATCAGGCAAATAAAGCCGCAAAGTTAATATTTATTGTTCGTTTAATTTTGAAAACGTCAATAAATCGCTGTAATTTTCTTATTTTTGATATAATTGACTGTTTTATAAGAGCCAATTCTATTTTTATAAAAAAAATTATAGATCAATTGAGGAACAATAAACATTAAATAATATTTGTTATGGAAAAAAAATCATTTATGAACAATGCAAAAGGCTTTCTTTCATCTTGGAAAGATGATTTTGGTAAAAAAAACAAAGACACTCTTGAAAGCAAGAAAAAGCGGGATGAAGAAGCAGAGGCAATGAAACAGGAAATGCTTAAAACCTTTGATGAAATTAAAACAGATTTAGAAGGAAAATCAAAAGATGTTGCAGAAACTTTGACCAAGGAATTTGCAGGTTTTTCAGATGCATTAAAAAAAGGAACTGCTGGCATGACTGAAAAGCTTGAATTAGAAAAACGTATTGATCAATTAAAATTCTTTTTAAAGGATGCAGAAAAAGTTGGTGGAAAAAAAGTTGACAAATTAGCTGATTTGGTTAAAGAAAAACTTTCGGGTTTTGGTTCCGAATTTGTTTCAGAAAAAGATAAAACGGAAAAAGCAGATAATAATGACAAAATTAAGAATGATGCAGAACAAAAAAATAAAGCATCTAATTTAGACGACTCACAAAGTAATTTAAACAAACTATCTGACGACATTGACAACAAAGTTTAGACACTCTTCAAGCTATAAATCTGATAAGCAGATACCACTGTGTTAAGTCAAGTGAAAAAGTTTGGGTAAGGCAAACGTATGCAAACCCGTCAGACCGCTCGGAGCGGTCAGACGGATAA
>JAOZNO010000163.1 GCA_029933755.1 Bacteroidales bacterium
AACAAAGAAAAAGCGCATAGCCTGCCCCGCCTTAGCGGGGAATTATTCAGGCTAACATAAAAAAACGGTTTCATAAATGAAACCGTTTTTTTATGTTAAGTAATCTTACAAAAGTTTTTCTGCTTTTTATTAACATAAGTTGCTAATTAGCAGATAAAATATTTCGAATAAATAGGTCTGAGACCTTAATATTCATCTTCGTGAAAGAAAAAATCATCCTTGCTCGGATAATCCGGCCAAATATCTTCTATACTTTCATATGATTCCCCTTCATCTTCAATCTCCTGAAGATTTTCAATCACCTCTAAGGGTGAGCCTGACCTGATTGCGAAATCAATTAATTCGTCTTTAGTTGCCGGCCAAGGTGCATCCTCAAGTTTTGAAGCTAATTCTAGAGTCCAATACATATCTAATTTGTTTTCTAATTTTTAAATTTTGCGCAAATATATAAAAAAATCGAATCTAAAAAATTTTTACTGTAAAATGTTTAACGCAAAAAAACTAAATTATTGTATGTATTTAGAAAAATCTTATTAGCCTGACTAATTCACAAATTCATTAGGCACTTTATTAATTATCTGTAAATAAGTAATTTAAAACAAATTAGTAACATATTTTAAAATGATAAATTTCTATTTATTAACAACTTAACCGTTTAACAATTTAACCATGTTGTTTTATTTAATATACACTTGCACGTTTTTAAATATCCTTTTTTTGCTAAATTCTGAAATTAGTTCAGTTTATCTTTTCGTGCATTATACCCAAATGTAATTCCAAAACGAACTCCATTATTTGAAGGTATTACAAAAGCATTTACTGGAATATTCATCCTGACTGACTTAAAGGATTTACCTACGGCAAATACAAATCCTGTGTGATAAGATAAAAAACGAATAGATTAAGCCACACAACATTAGGCTGATTATAATCGGTCTTCTTAACCCCAATAATTCATAGAATTATTGCTATCAAAGATAGCGATTAAGATTCACTATGTTTTGGAAACCCAAAACTGAGTTCATCTAAATCGGGATTTCACGCATTTAGATTCATGGATAGAAAAACCCATGAATAATGCGGGTTAATACTACAATTCAGGATTCCAAACAACTTCATCAATTTGAAAATCAAAGGCAATTTTTCTGGAAAGAAGGAAAAAATAATCAGAAAGTCTATTAATAAACTTAATAATATTCATATCAATTTCCGTATCATCAGCCAGCTTCACAACTAATCGTTCTGCCCTACGGCAAATACTCCGGCACACATGACTATAAGCAACTGATTGACTACCACCCGGAAGTACAAAACTTGTTAATTTAGGTAAAATGGCATCAATTTTATCCATCTCGTTTTCAAGCCAAACAATATGCTCTTCTTTTATAGTTTGCAGTTTAAAAGAACTTTTCTTTTTGCCCACGGCCAGTTGCGAACCTATATTGAATAAGCTGTTTTGTACAAGCTCTAAAAACAAAGCATCACTTTCTTTAAGTTTAGATGAGCCTAACAAACCAACAAAGGAATTTAATTCATCTATGGTGCCATAAGCTTCAATTCGATTATCAAATTTTGCAACTCTTTCACCACTTAAAAGCGAAGTTTGACCTTTATCACCTGTTTTTGTATATATTTTCATAACTATATCGCTACCACAATTTCCTTATTTACTTCATCAGACTCAACCTCACCATCGCGTAAACGAATAATTCTATGAGCATGTTTAGCGATATCCTCTTCATGCGTAACCAGTATAATAGTATTTCCCATACCATGAATTTGCGAAAAAAGGCTCATAATATCTATAGATGTTTTTGAATCTAAATTACCTGTGGGTTCATCGGCTAATATTATTGATGGCCTATTTACTAAAGCACGTGCTAACGCAACACGTTGCCTTTGACCACCTGAAAGTTCATTAGGCTTATGTGTCACTCTGTCCGACAATCCTACATCATTAAGTACCTCCAGAGCTCTTGTTTTTCTTTCTTCTTTGCTAGCTCCGGCATAAATAAGTGGTAACATTACATTTTCCAAAGCCGTATATCGAGGCATTAAGTTAAAGGTTTGAAAAACAAAACCAATTTCTTTATTTCTAATTTCTGCCAAACGATCATCTTCCAACTTACCAACTTCAGTGCCATTTAAAATATAACTACCACCGGTTGGGGTATCTAAACAACCTATAATATTCATTAATGTAGATTTTCCAGAACCGGACGGTCCCATAATAGCAACATATTCACCTGCATTTATAGTTACACTAATATCCCTTATTGCCTTTACTACTTGTGTTCCTACCTGGTAGAATTTTTTCAACTCTACACATTTGATCATTTCTGCCATACTAAATTATTTTCTGCTAAAATATAAAATTTAATTTTCTAAAGCTCATTTGTTATATACATTTGTCTAAAATAATGCAAAACCTTTAACTAATGAACGAACTCACTCCTTATTCAAAACAGGCTTTAAGTATTTTAAGAGATCCTTCTACACTTCAATGGTACGTAATTCCATTGCTAGCCATGACTTTCTACGTGTATGCCAATGAAATTGAACGAAAAAACTGGAATCTTATTCTTGCCGGCCTGGCATTCTGGGGTATGGATTGGATTAATGAAATTGCGAACTCTTTAATACTTCACTTTACAGAATTTGCACCTTTATGGTGTGCACCTGGCAAAACAGCCTATTTAATTTTGGTAGGATTAAATATTGAAATTGCTTTTATGTTTTCAATTTCGGGAATTGTTTGGGCTAAAATGCTGCCGAAAGATAAAGACCTGAAAATATTTGGTATTAGTAACAGGCTGTTTATTACCATTGCTGGTTCCATTTTTTCTGTAATAGTTGAAATTTTTCTCAATATGGCAGATATGCTTACCTGGGAATATAGTTGGTGGAATATTAGCACCCCCTGGTTGATTATTATTTTTGGTTATATGACTTTTTTTGTAGTATCTTTCTGGGTTTATGATATGAAAACCATGAAACAAAAAATAACAACGGTGGGAATCATATATACAATCGTTTTGCTTAGTGTTATAGTTTTTGGTAGTTTGGGATGGATTTAATTACATAAAGATTTTTGGTAGAAAGTTCTAGCAAATAATAAATCATATAAAAGTCTGACAATTAAACAAAATCCACACAGCTAATAACTCGTTGAGAAGCAGGCCGTACGTCTTTACAATTGCAGCTATCTTAAAGATCTTGTATCACAATAGGAAAGCTTTGATTTGTTGAAACTATACCTCTAGTAAACTATGATTATTTTCATACGGGATTACCCATCGATAGACTTAACCTGAATAATTCAGGTTAGAGGTATTTAATAACAAAATGTTCTTTACTTAGTTCTTTACGGAAAAATACAATCCCCATTTGAAATAAATCAACAGTAACCATGGTTTTAGGATGTAATTTTATTTTCTCCCAGGCATATTCCATATCAGCTGACCAGTGAATATCATCAAAAACAAATACAGAGTGATTTGTTATTTTTGTGAGGCATTGCTCAAAATAGTTCAGAGTTGCTTGCATTTTATGATTTCCATCAAAATAAACCAGATCCAGCTCATGCACTTTATTTAACACTTCTGGCAATTTACTGCTAAATTCTCCCTTAATTGATGTAATATTTGACAATTCAGCTTGTTCAAAAATACTTTTTGCTTTTTCATAAATTGATAAATCACCCTCAATGGTACAAACTTTTGCTTTTTGTGAATATGCTAAATACATTGTTCCAATACCCAAGGATGTGCCTAATTCCAATATGTTTTTCACATCAAAGTATTCGACCATCCGGTAAAGCATTTTACCATACTTTTTATTTGTGGATGAAACTTTTGCAATATCACTTATTCTTCGTTTCCTATTTTTAAAAACACGTGAACCTGCACCATAATCATTTATCTGGATTAGGGTTTTATCATTTTCAAGTTCTTTTCGGATTGATTCAATTTTGCTAAAATGAGGATTATCTTGATTTGAAAAAATGACTTCTCTTGTAAATTGATACAAAAAAGGTGAGTGTATCCCATGACCTTTATAATGCTTTGATTTGATAAGATAACGAAAATATCTAACTGCAAAAGTAATTATCTTTATCATAAAGAATATTATTTCCTAAGGTTCTCCAGCTCGCCTCTAAGCTTTGCAATCTGCTCGTACAGAGCACCTTCTTTCTGTTGTTGTTCGTTAGTGTATTTTGTCATAATCTTTAAATGCTCTTCCTTTAGGTTCCTTATTGTTTCTATCTGAGCATCCTTATTCTCTTTTATCTCTTTTACCTGCTCTATTATTTTTTCGTTCGTACTCTTAAGTTCAGATTTATTTAGTTTTAAAAATTTCTCTTTGGTATCCAAAGATTCTTTCAGCTTTCCAAACTGTATTTCCAATAATTTAAAATATGTTTGATTAAAAGCAATAACTTTAATTTTTTCTACTTTACCCATTTTATTTTTAATAGGGATATAGGTTTCTGACAGCCAAATACTTTTCTCAGAAACTAAAAAATTCTGTTCCATATTACCAATTACTCCGGAGCGAACATTGTTCCAGAACTTTTCTAAATCAATACTATTATCCTCACCGGTTTGTGTAGTATAGTCCCAGTAGTTTGTACGAATCAAATTCTCTTTTGGTTTTTTCAATAGCTCAATAAAAGCATTATTTAAATCCTGAATATTTCCATCAAGATCAAGTTCGGCAACCAATGCAATAGTTTTTATACTACTATAGATAATCTCACTCTCAATATTTCGATTCTCAAAATAATAATTTTCAGCTTTTAAGTTTTCAGCTTCCGACTTATAAGCCTCAATCTCCTTTTTAACTAAAAAATTGTCTTTTTCAGTTTGTTCAAGTTTTTCTTTTGTTTTAAGAAAAACATCTGTAATCGCAAATGATGCTCCCAAATTCATGCTTAATTCATCAATAAATTCGAGTTCAAATTTCTTAAATTTATGTAAAGATGCCAGCTCAATAATTCCATATACCTTATTTTCCAACTTTATAGGAATTGCAACAATATTTTTAGGTTTAGCCTCACCAAAACCTGAAGAAACTTTAAAATAATCCTCTGGAATATCGGTAATATTAAGAGTCTTCTTTTCTTTTGCAGCTGTTCCAATTATTCCTTCACCACTAATTACAGAACGAACATAATTCTTTGTTTTTCCATAAGCGATGCTACCAACTAAATCAAAAGTATCATTTTCATGGGCAGATGGCAAATAAATTGCGCCCATAGGAATATTCAAATAATCTACTAAATTACTTAGTATCTCTTTGGCATGCTGTTGTGGTTTATCAAAATTTCTTCTTAACACATCCGAAAAACTTGCCAAACCTTTCCGTATCCACTCATTAATTAATGTTTGATTCGTCTCTGATTTCAACTGTTTATTCAGACTTCTGATATGTTTATCAATATTCTTAAGCTGGGGAAAAACAGAATCCTTAAATACATCCTCATTTCCAATAACCACACCTCTACTAGCAAGCTCATTTAACATTTTTGATGTTATGCCTAACTTCTCAGAAAAAAAGCTCATTTGCTTTTGCAATTCAAGATAGTCATCATTTGGAGTTTTCTCAGGTGCTTTTACCGGTTTACCTTTGATAAGTGATGAAAAATAATGCTCTGATTCTGTAATATATAACTTTATCCGGTTTGCAATTCGATAATAGAATACAATACTTATAGAAATACTTAGTAAAATTAAAACCAGAATAATTAAACTAGTTGAAATATTACCTCCTTTTTGAATAAGCTCTATTAGCTTTATAGCCTCAACTATTCTTTTATCGAATTTCTCATACCTTACTGATAAGCTCTTCCTTATTCCAGCATCCTTACGAATACCAATTTGCATTAACTTTCTGGCAAAAAGATTAAATACTTGCTTATATTCTTCTAGACCATCAATTAATCTTAAATAATTATAATTATTTGATACTCCTTTTTTCCGATTTAAATCATTAAGCAATGCATTAATATAATTATTTATAATATTTAATATTGTTTTATCATTATACAAATAAAAGACTTTGCTATAAACAGTTATTTGATTAAAATAATTTCTTATTTCAGATATTCCCTGAGTATTTTCAAGCTTCTTCAAAAAGTTACTTTCTGCAATAATTAGATGGCTATAAATACCCCTGTGCTCATTCCCTGATTCATTCAGATATTTTATTAATAATTCATTTTCAGATTTTAGCTTAACTAAATCTTCCTGTAAATTATTATACAAATTAGCTAGTTCTGTATTATCGTTACTTACCTGTATTATATCACTTATCTTCTTTTGGGCAAGTTCAATTTGCAAATTATAATTTTCAGTTAACTCATTTCTCCCCTCACCAAAAAAATAATTATCAATTAATTCTCTATCCAGAATGCTATTTTGAAGTATATTAAGCTCAGAAATACCGATTCTTACATCGTATAGTTCAGATATAACCCGATCATTGCTTACATGCCAATTATAAAACCACAAAGCATAGCTAAAGGCAAACAGAATGATTAGTAAGTTACCAATTGCAATTTTTAATATTCCGGACTTTGTATTATTTTTTTTAAACACTTAATATTAAAGCTAAAGATTAAGAAAAAAACTTATTATCTATTTATTTTAATTTATCCACAATAGTTCACAAGGGCTAAAGCAGTTATCACATTAAGTCTTAAATTTTAAACAATCATTAGCATGATGTTAACAATTATTTAAAACTTGCTTCTTTCTTTACATTTTTACAAACATACATATTTTTTTAAAGCAAATAAAATGCCGTTATCTTAAAAAAGGTACAAGTGATATGTTTAAATATACAATAAGAAAAAAACCAAACATTTTAAAATCAAATAGCTCTACCAACAACTACTCATAACGCACTAGTCTTAAATCAATTACATTATATAGCTTTTTTTAATTAATAAATAGAATCCTACTTATTTCTGGATAGAAGATTAACATCCTTATGTTGATAAAATAACAAAATTTTCATTTCAGGAAAATTAACATTAAATTTATTTGATTATTAAAAGAATTATCACGACTTTTGCACACCGATTTTCAGAAAAGTTAAAACAGAAATAGAGATGTCAAGAATTTGTGAAATTACAGGAAAAAAATTAATGACCGGTAATAATGTTTCTCACTCTAAGAGGAGAACTAAAAGGAAATTTTATCCGAACTTATTTAAAAAGAAGTTCTACCTACCGGAAGAAGACAGATGGATTACCTTAAAAATATCTGCTGCTGGTATAAAGAACATTAATAAAAATGGGCTGAAAGGCACTTTAGACCAAGCGGTAAAAAAAGGATTCCTTAAAAGTTATTAATCTTTAAAAAAAATAGAAAATGGCTAAGAAGAAAGGTAACAGAATTCAGGTTATCCTTGAGTGTACTGAGC
>JAOZNO010000164.1 GCA_029933755.1 Bacteroidales bacterium
ATTCATCCTCTTCATCATAATACCAAATTACTCTAACATTACCTCCGGTATGCTGATATTTTTTTAGATTGATAAGAATTAAATAAATCCCCTTTGAGCTACTTGTATTAAAATACTTCAAATTTATTGTAAATGAAATTGACCCTTTAACTTGTTCAACATATTCATCAATCCAACTACTTAAATTTTCAAAAAAATAATATCCATCTTCAGGGTAGCAGACTCCTGTAATATTACAATCTCCTGTTGCAGCATCAAATTCAACCTTCGGTTCATTTTCTCGCTTGGAATCTATATATAAATTATTCATTTGTTTTGATTTTTTTTATTGTAGTTAAATCATCACAACAATTTGATCTTTAATTTAATATGGAACTTTTAAAATTAAAATATTGGCTTCGCTACTGTGGTCATGAATTTCTTCCAATGTGTCTTCATCATCTTCATCATAGTGCCAGGTTATATCAACCATCCCTCCTTTATCCTGATATGCTTTCAGAATAGTAAGAATTCTGAAAATACCACGCGAACTACCTGTATTAAAATAGCTAAGCTTTAAGGTTAAGGATATGGGCCCTTTAATATTTTCTATGTATTCATAAAGCCAGTTGTTTAAATCATCAAAAAAACTAAGTATATTTTCCGGACAGGATTCTCCTGAAATCTCACAGTTTCCTGTTGTAGCATCAAATGCTACTTTCGGTATTGTACCGTGATATGGCTTTATATTTAAGTCTTTCATTTTGATATTAATTAAATAGTCATTTGTAAATTGTAATCAGTTTATTAGTATTTAGTAGAGACACACGGCCGTGTGTCTTTACGTGTCAATTACCAATATACCAATTTCTCATTTTACCTTTCTATCCGAATCAACCCACCACCATGATATGAATGATATTCGCCATTATACATAGCATCAGCACCAACGGGCCCCATTTGGAATACACCCGGAGTAACTGCTCTGACAATATAGTAATAATGTCTGGCTTTATTGTTTACTGTTACAAAAAGATTAATCCGGTCATCCCTAATATCCTGGTAAACCGGGTAGCTTTTGTTTTTTATCCAGTTCATACCCGGAACAGAACTAATTCGCGGATTTTCAATCTCAAAACCAGCAGGTAATATATCAGAAATTACCACATTATCAATACTTGTGCTTGATGTTCCTACAATACTAAGCCTTACAACAATTAAATCATTTTGCTTAAAACGATTACCTGTAATTACTTGTCCGCTACGACTAAAGAAGGTTTTTCTCACTTTCATGAAATTATCTTCCTGAATATATGAACCATCTGCAGCAATTCCTTCTGCATCCCAAAAGTAATATAATTTTCCTTTTCCTTTTGTATCTATTGAAATATTACCTCCGGCAAGTTTGTCGGTTTTTAAAATAAGTGTTCCGTTTTCATATTTTGCAATTTGCTTATTTCCACTGAAAATCTTACCGGTAACTTTACTTTTTGATGCATCACGTGCGATTTTTCCCATAGCCAGAAATGCAAAAACTCTCTCCTGCGTATTCAAATATCTTCTTTTTTTCATTTTTTCTGATAGATGTCTGGCCATAATACCAATTTGCTGATTATTAGGGTCAACTTCCAGTAAAGCGTTTAAGGCAATTGCTTCGTCTCTTATAGCTGAATGAAAACTACCACCAAAAACAGCTTTTGATGTTTCACCTTCAAATGCAGCAGGTAAAATTTGTTTGTAATTTTTTCTGTCACCACTAAGTGCGTATGCAGTTGCAAGAAGATATTTTGAATCCAGACTTAATAGCTCTCTTCGCGACTTATAATAATTCATTGTTGATTTTTTAGCTTTTCCATCTAAAGCCATAACATATAGTGAATAAGCTACTTCTTTTGGTGCAATTTTTTTATTTTTAGTTCCATTATACCAATAAGTAATTGTTTTTCGGGCTTTAAGCTTCATTTTCATGTAATCATGCAGTTTATCAAGTACTGATTGGTCAACCTGGTAACCTGCTTTTTTAGCTTCAATTAAAAAATGAGCAGCAAATACACTACCCCACCATGATTCTTTACCATATCCCGGCCAATAGCTCATCGCTCCGTTATATAATTGCATTAATTGCAACTTACGGATAGCTTCTTTTACATTATAATTTGGATTAAATCCTTTTTTCCCTGTAATTTCTTTTGCTAATTCATTATAGTAAAGTTGAGGAAAAGCTTTTGAAACAGTTTGTTCCACACATCCGTAAGGGTAAGCAATCAGGTAATCTAAATCATCAGTAAATTCAACTAATGGTGATTTGCTGATAATAAGTCTGTTATCTATGCTTTTTTTCATGAAACGAGATAAATCCATCGTGGTTTTTGCACTGCTGCCACCTGACACAGATCCTGAACCACTAATTTTTTGCAATGGTGAAGCCGGTCGTACACTTATTTCTGTTTCATTGCTGTAGTTTTTTCCATCGGCATTTACACTAATTTTTACCTTTGCCTGACCAATTACAGCATCTGTTACAAGTTTAACATAAAGTTGTTTTTCTGAATTAGCTTCAATACGAACCGTTTGCTTTTTTTCTCCTTTTACTTTTAGCTTACCGGTTGTTATAATATTAACAACACTGTTTGTTGACTTCGCTGTGGTATTGCTTAAAGTAATACTCATTTCCACTGTATCTTTCGGGCTTAAAAATCGTGGTAAAGCAGTACTAATTACAATTGGATCAGCTATTTTCATATTGTCTGACGAAGCACCGAATGCCTTATCTTTATATGCCACAGCCATTATTCGTAAATCACCAGAGAACTGTGGTATATCAACGTCATAATAAGCATAGCCTGATTTATCTGTAGTTATAATACCACTCCAGAAAGAAACCAGTTTAAACCTTTTATTGGTCATCGGGTTTATTCTCTTTTCTGGTCCTCCTGCTCCACCACCTTCTTTTCCGGTTTTTAAAGCAATTTCAGGAAAAAGGTATGGATATATATCATATGATTTTACAGCTAAAGCACGTTTTCTATAGAAAAAACGATAAGGATCAGGACTAGTAAATCCGGTTACTTGTAATATCCCTTCATCTACCACGGCAATAGTAACAGCTGTATTTGGTGTCGATTTCACACTGATTCTTTGTGTTGTTTTTGAAAATGACTTTTTAACAGCACTAATGGTAACAGGCAATTTGTTTGCTGCATTTTCAACCATTACAGGAGCATAACCATGTGCTACTGTTAACGGAATATCGGATACATCATGTGCCTTAATTAAAGTTGCAGAAATATAAACATTAGGCACAAAATCAGCTTTAATATCCAGATCAAAAGATGCGGATCTTTTATCTGTTTTTAGATAAAAATGATCGGTAACATCTTTTCTTTCAACTGTAACTAAAACTTTGCCCGAAAAAGGTGTTTTTAAAATTACTTTTGCTTTGTCGCCTACTTTGTATTTTTCTTTGTCCAGTTCAATATCAATATTACCTTCGGTATTTACCTGGAATGAGCTATTCGTAGTACTCCCCCATCCATATGCATAAAATGAAGAAGAAACATGAGTTTTAGTTCCCGGTTTGTAAATTCTTAGTTCATATCTGCCTGAGCTTTTTGGTGTGAAATTGAAAACTGCTTTAGTCCCATTTAATATAAGGGTCTTGTTATGCAATACTACTTCTTCATGTTCTGATTTATACCGGTAATAACTGCCAGATTTAGCCAGAACCGTACGATATTCATGTTTTATAAGTTTTACTTGTGCCTGAACACCATTTAAGGCCTTGCCGGATTTATCAACAGCAATTAACGGAATTTTCATCATACTGTTTGTTTTGTTGTAATAGTCAGGTATATTTATTCCGTAAAATGCTTTTTGTGTATGGATACTTACCGTTTGTTTTCGGTTAACCGGCCTACCGGTTTCATCAAATACGGTAATAAAATAATCAGCCTGTAAAACACCCATGTTCGAGTAATTTGATGGGAATTTATAGTTTTCACTTGCTTGGCCTTGTGTATTAGTTTTGCCGCTTCGAACATTTGAACGAAAATATGTTTTTCCACCATTGATACTAAAGTTATAGTTCCGGTATTCTTTTGCATAAAAATATTTGCGTTTTACATTTTGTTGAATTTCAAATTTACGGTTGGCCGCCGGCGGTCCAAATAAATTATTTACTTTAAGGCTTATGATAAGTGGTTCGTTTAAAAAGATTTCCTTTTTGTTAACTTTTGCAATCACTTTAATTCGGTCAGGAACAAATTCTTCTATTTTTATTTGTGCTGAATTAAGGAATACGTCTGTAGATGTATAAACTTCTACTGTATAACCACCTGTAGGTGCTGAAACAGGAATTTTAATATCAGTTTCAAAGGAACCATGTTGGTTTAATGTTTTCTTAATTGTGGTGAAAACTTTACCATTTGGTGCTATAAATTTTAATTTTAGAGGAACCTGACCGGGAACTTTCCAATCTTCATCACGGATTATTGTTGAAATATGTACGGTTTCTCCCGGGCGGTATATATCCCTGTCACCATATATATAAGCATCATAACCAGCCAAATTATCCGTTCTGCCACTAATTTCATAGCGCGAAGTTCCTACCCTAGTTTTACTGTAAGGTAAAATATTAAAATCATTACCAAGTTTTGCGCTAATCAAACTGGGTTCAAAACCCGATACCGGAAATTCTTTTAGTTTAAATACTGCATACCCGTCATTATTTGTATTTACAGTTCCCAGCGATTGATTATTCTTTCCGGTTACTTCAATTTTTACATTTGATAATGGTTCAGCTGTTTTAATAGAATTTGTAAAAATCATTATTTGATTTTTACCTTGTTTTACAATTAAGCCAATATCAGATATCGAAACAACTTTTCGTGCTTTAACCCAATAATCATTTTTTGATTTAATTTCAAGTACATATAGTCCTTCCAGATGAGCTACTTTATCCTGAAAAGTGAAATTGAATAAACGTGTGCCATTATTTTTTGGTAAATCAGTAGTTTTTATTGTTTTTTCCCAAACTATATCACCCAGCTTTCCAACTTCTCGGGCACTATTTGAATAATAATCATCGTAGTAATAATTATTATATGAATTTCCTAAATAATTAATTAGGTTGTTTTTATAAACTTTTGAAATTCGTACTTGCAGCTCAGGTACACTAACAATTCGCACTTCAATGTTCTTGTAGCCTTTAGCACTCAGATATTCTGCTTTGGCATTAAGTATTTTTATTTCAGGACTAAGCTTTCCAAAGCTTATTTCTTCGGTATATTCATATTCAAGCTTTCCTCCTAATGTTCCACTTAAGCCTTTTTTCAGATTTATTACATAGGTTTTTGATACATCAAAATCATCACTTTTAATTGTAATTTGATGGCCTTTAACGCTAATTGTGTAATTTATCTTTGGTAGGATTTCAATAAAATTACGGATGTTTGTACTTAAAATGTCTTGTGTTGCAGTAATTGTAATCGTTCCTGTAAATCCATCATGTTTTGCCTTAATCTTATCAATTTTAAAATCGTTTGGGTCAAGAATTTTACTTGATTCGTTAATATCGCTTTTACTAACCGTAATATTTGAGATATTAACTCCTCTTTTTATAAATATTTCAGCCTTATGAGAATCATCATCATTTTTTATATCTGATAAGTATAAAGATACTTTTTTAGAATGTTCATGTCCTAATAACTCAAAATCAGCTTCTTTGCCATCAAATTTTACGGTTAAATGCTTTTTTAAATCAGCAGGTCTGATTTTGTAGTTGAATTCAAGGTCGTACCTAAGCACTGATTCTTTTTTATGCAGTGGAATTTTTGCATAATAAGCACTAAATTTTTCAATTTCTAAATAAGGTGTATGAAAATTTAGCGATTCATCATCTTCAACAATAAGCCCCGGAATCTCACTATTAAATTTAGCTTTATATCCTGTGGCTGGTCTTAAAAAGTGATGTGGTGAAAATACTAATTCTCGTTTGGTTTTCCATTTGAATTTACCATAAATAGCTGGTTCAAAAACAATGTATTGGGTTGTATCCCAAACATTTAATTTGTCATCAGGAACTACATCCTGGTTAAAGGTAAATTTTAAATTACCACCAAGTGGTACAACGCTTTTAAAGGAGCTGCGAGATACCTGGACTGTATTTGAACAATTTTGTAAAAATAACAGACTGATTAAGCTAAGGATAAATATTTTTTTCATGATGGTAGTGTATTATGTGATGTGAAATTTAGTAGTTTTTTGTTTTTAAACTTTTATAAAATGATGGTTTTCTTCTCGAATAAACAACTCTTATATAAATTAACTTGTATTTAAGTAACTTGTAAATAATAAGGTAGTTTTTTTTATAAATTCTAAATCGATACAATTTTCTTTTCCCAGATAAAGGAAGAAACATTGGGTTTGACTCTGGATATTTTTCAATTTTATCCATTATCTCTTTTAAATCAAATATGAATTTATCAGCATTCTGAATGGAGTCTTTAGCAATATAATCCCATATTTCAATTAAGTTTGTACGAAACTTCGGAATAATTATTACTTCTTTATTAACTCTCTCCATTGATTAATTGACTTAAAGAATTCATCCTTTGACATACCTTGTTCTTTTTCATCTTCTAGAATTTGTTCACGAAGCTCTTTAACACTTAAATTAAAATCTTCTAAATATATTTTAGAGCTTAACTCATTTGTAAAAACTTCGTTTTCATCCTCTATTAAATCATTTTCAAACTTAATAGAATGGACAAAATCAAACTCCTTAATTAATTTAAGTAAAAGATATGCATTTTTATTATCTTCTATGGTAATAGTAACACGCTGCATTTTTATCAAATTTTAATAATAATCTATAAAAATACGAAAAAAAATTAAAATAGAGTTTCGCTTTTGATGGCTATTTTATTATTTCTTTTTAATTAAATATTTTTTCTATATTAGAATCTGTATTTTGAATAATAGCTTGTTACCTATGAAAAAGAAAATCTTATACATTATTAATCCTATTTCGGGTATTAAAAAACACAATAATATTGAACAAATAATTAATAATGAGACTGATATTAGTCGGTTTGAGCTGCTAGTTAAGTATACTGAATACCAGGGACATGGGAAAGAGTTAGCAATATGGGCAGTTAATAGCAAATTTGATATTATTGTTGCGGTTGGTGGTGATGGAACCATAAATGAAATTAGCAGTGCTTTAATTAATACAGATATAATTTTTGGTATTATTCCTAAAGGTTCGGGAAATGGACTTGCCCGCTTTTTAAATATCCCTATGAACAAACGAAAAGCGGTTCAGCTTATAAATAAAATGAGTATTTTAAAGATGGATACCGTCCGACTGAATGATTTTTACTATGTAAACATGGCAGGTGTTGGCTTTGATGCGCACATAGCTCATTTATTTGCTAGTTATGGGAAACT
>JAOZNO010000165.1 GCA_029933755.1 Bacteroidales bacterium
AAGTCAATTTTTTCCATTCCCATTGCAGCAACACCAGCAGCAGAACCAATAATTAAAATACTACCACCTGTACCTGCTGTGAAAGCTAATAGCTCCCAAAATGTTCCATCTACTAGGAAATGTGACATATAAGCAGCTTCTGCAGCTGGTAAAGTAGCAATTATTGCAGGATCTGCAATTTCATACATTCCCATAGCACCAGCAACAAGAGGAACATTATCTACAATTGCAGATAAAACACCAATAGCACTATTAATTAGGTAAATATTTCCTAATTCTTCGTCAAGAAAACCTGCCAATAGGTCTAAGTGACCAGCAGATTGTAAACTGGCAACAGCTGAAAGAATACCTAAAAAGAATAATACAGTTGGCACATCAACTTTCGATAAAATAGCTACTACAGAGCGTTTTCTTTGATCTTCGGCAGATTTTCCACGTGCCATCACCTCTGTAACCATCCATAAAACACTTAAACCAAGTAGCATACCCATATATGGAGGCAGATGAGTTAAGGTTTTAAATACCGGTACAAACAACAGAGCAGAAACACCTAAGATTAAAATAAATAATCTTTCTTTGGGGCTTGTAAAATCGTTTTGCCCATTATTATCTGATACCGGACGTTCAACATCTCCTTTCATGGTAAATGATAATAAAAAAACTGGAATAATCATAGTTACTAAACTTGGAAAAACTACCATAGCAATAATGTTCGCTGCTGTAACCTGTCCACCAATCCAAAGCATAATAGTTGTAACATCACCAATTGGTGACCATGCACCACCAGCATTTGCAGCTAAAACAACCATACTTGCATAAAACCAGCGGGTTTGTTTATCGGCAATTAATTTTCTTATTAATGCAACTAAAACAATAGTGGTTGTTAAATTATCAAGTGCTGCTGACATAAAGAATGTCAAAAAGCTAAGTATCCATAGTAATTTAACCTTGTCTGTTGTTTTAATTTTATCTGTAATTACCTTGAACCCTTGATATTGATCAACAATTTCAACAATTGTCATGGCACCAAGCAGGAAGAATAAGATTTGAGAAATTTCACCTAGGTGGTGTAAAATTTCTTTGTGTACAATAAAATGCTGGATGTGTTTTGCAGTTTCAA
This sequence comes from Bacteroidales bacterium, assembly GCA_029933755.1. Classification (GTDB taxonomy): domain Bacteria; phylum Bacteroidota; class Bacteroidia; order Bacteroidales; family NBLH01; genus NBLH01. The sequence goes on from JAOZNO010000165.1 coordinate 1,121, forward strand.
TAGGGTTTGAAAGTGCATTAGCAGGTAAAGTGAGTTTGAATGCTTCCCAGGCACGGCTAAACCCTAAGCCAAGAATATCAGAGCTTCCCATAATATATACAACCCAGGTTAATGAACCGATCATAAGGGCAGATGCAGTCTTATCTATCTTTAATGGGTGTTCAAGGGCAATTGCAGTATAACCCAAAACGAAAATGACGAGCATTAAAATAAACATAATTTTCTTTTATTTAATTGATTAATAATAAGTTGAATTTTTTTAAAGATGTGCAAATATAGATAGCTTCATTTAATAAATGAAAATTATTTATCCTAATTTCTTATATTTTCCAACATAAAATTGTGATGTGCTGATATTATGATGCTTAGGGAGATAATATGTTCAATAAATAATTTAGACTTGTGGCGTTTTATTCTGTAGTGGGATTTGCGTCGGGTTCTTTTCTTTCAATATCAGTATTGCTATCTTTATTTTTTTTCTTTTCTTCTCTTCTTTTCTTAAAAGTAACAGAATGCCAAATACTCGTAAATAATTCTCCAAATGTATTAAATTCCTTTCGGTAAAGTATACCTACTCCTTGTGTGTAAAGTGTTTGGTCGTTGGCAAATTCAGATCTTTTATTTGTTTCGTTAAATACTTTAGCTTTAAGCGAACCTTTTTTATTAAGTTTTACTTCAATTTCAACATCACCAACTATTTTATTTGCCGAATTTTGTTCAGATTGACTTGTTTCACTTACACCACCAACACCAACATTGGTATTAAAACTTACCCTATTATTAAACAACTGCGTTGATAAAGCAACCTCTACTTCATCACTGGTTCCGGCATCTCCTTGTGTATAATTTAAACCGATATCAAAATCGTCGCTAAGTTGTGATAGCCAATTACTTAATTGGTTCGTAAGCATCTCCATTGCATTGGTACTAAGTATCGCACCACTTGAAACTGATGATTCCAGGCCTGGCAAAGGACGAAATCTATTCATTATTAGTAAAGAAAGTATTTGTTTGTTTAATTCATCCTGTGTAAGGTTGTTAATATTTGATGGTATAGGCTCTTTTGCATTTGGAACATCAAGATCAAACTGAATAATAGGGTTAGTAAGTCCTCCTTTCATTATTAAATTACAATATACATCGGTACGAACATCTCTATATTCTGGATCCACCATTAAGTCATAAACCGGTACTTTATTAATTTTATAAACAGCAGCCATATTCATCTCTGCGTTATAAGGATCACCGTACCACCTAATTGTACTTCCTTTGTCCAGAAGAAACCTTTTATTAACCAGATTTTGCAGTGTAAATAAATAATCGCCTTTATAAACTGTAAACAAACCAAAAATAAAAATATCACCTGATTTATCAACTTTAATGTTTAAGTTTCCTGTTCCCTGTGTTTTTATAATATCGCCAACGGTCTCATCCATAACTATTTGCATAATTGCATCAGATGTAACTGCCAGATCGAAATTAATATTCATTCCGCTTAAATCAACCTGGTTTAATAAAGCTTCTTCATTTTTTGTTGTATCCAGAGTTTTAAATGTGATAAATTCATTCTGGCTAACTTCACTACTCGTTGTTAAAGGAAGAAAGAATTTGGTTCCCTTGCCTGTTTTAAGTTTAATATCAATATTAAGGTCGTCAATGCCACCAGTAAGCTTTATTCCTCCACTGGCAAAAACAGTTCCGTAAAAAAGTGCAGAATCTGTTTGTTTTGTATTTAAAAATAGAAAGTTATGAGCGTCAAAAGCTATATCAAGCTTAACATCTTCAAAATTCTTATGTGAAATATCTCCGCTTACCCATGCAAAACTATTTCTCCCGGCATTTAGCTTCATTTTTTTAAACCTAATATTACCTCTTTCAATAAATAAGCTGTCGGTAAAACTATAATAGGTTTGGGTGTAATTCGCTTTAAAACCAGCTCTCACAAATTTTAGTCCGGCCTTAATGTCCGGCTTTTTAGAGCTTCCCTGTATCGTTATATCACCGCTTATCTTACCATTAATGTCAGAAAGATATTCATTTACAAATGGTTCAACTATCATAAATGGAAATCGGGTTACATCTATTTTAAAATCCAATACATCATCTTTAATTTTGTAGTCTCCTTTTAAAACTAAATTTTTAGTCTTTTTTAGTTGAGTATTGGCCAGTACTGATAATGTTGAATTGTTGTGATCCCAATCCATATCAAGGAATAATTTGCCTATTTCTTCATCATTTATTTTTAATCCTTTAATCGAGTCTTCAGAGTTTACTTGCAAGTCTCCTAATACACTTACTATTTGTGTATTACCGGATAACTTCCCGTCTAATTTAACACCTGAGTCGTCAAGTAATAAGTTTAAAATTTTAATATCAAACTTATTAACATCCAGTTTTAATGTATCTGTTAGTTTGTCAGATAATATTCCTTGTACTAAAAAATGTTCATTATTATTACTTCTGGCATCTATTTCACCTAAGTCAATAAAATTTGTGTCAATAACTATTTTATTACCCTTTATTACCCATTCGTTTTTATGGATGCTAAAGTTTGAGGGTTTTAATTTAATTTTATATAAAGGTGATTCATTAATACGGTTTTCTATTCCGGCTACCAGTGAAAAATTACCATTGTAGTTAAGTGTATCAAGAAAACTATTCCACATGAAGTCTAAATACACACTATCGTTTTTAATAAAGGTCTGAAGTAAAGAATTGTCCAGACTATTTTCCTCGTTCCAGTATATGTTTTTTGAATTTAAATAAAAACTAAGCTGTTCATTTCTATTATCACCATTTAAAATGATTTCAGTTAACTTTGTTCCTTCAATTATCATTTCAGGACTATATGCTTCAAGAGAAAACTTATCTGGTGCAAAATTTAGTCTGCCATTTATATGTGTACCAGAATTTATTTTTGTATCTTTTAAAAAAAGATTTATTAGTTTATCAATATTTTTAAGCTTTGCCGTAAATGCCATATCTGTTCCATTAGTGCTTGGCTCAAAGATTGAATCATTTTTACATTCTTGTTGTAAACCAGTTGTGTCGGCCACAGATGGCATATATTCGCAAATAAATTTATTGATAGATTTATTAATGTTGTTCAGGTTCAGTTTTCCAGACATTTCTATGTCCATAAAATCTGAATTTAATTTGATTATTTTACTCGAGTCTTTATTTTGACTTATTGAAACATAAATATTTTCTGATTTTAGTTTATTATTAGAATTTTGAAAGTCATGAACTTTACATGCTAGTTTTCCTGTAATTTGATTAGGATCAGTGCCTTGTATGTTTCCGGTAAGTTGAATGGAGGAACTAAAAGCTGAATCTTCAAGTAAATTTAGTTTGTATGGTATAAATCTTTTAAGATCTGCAATAAACCTGATATTGGGAATGGAATCTTTTGTAATATAACTTCCGGCTAGTGTTAGTTTTATATTTTCATCGTTTATTTTGATGTTTCCACGATAGCTATTTGGATTTAAAATGACATTAAAATGTAAAGAATCATAATTATAATTGTTTAATTCTAAGTTAGAAACCAATCCTCTTGACCACCCATCAATATCTCCCGCGTTCAAAATGTTTATATCTAAGGTATCAATAATGTCAAATTTTCCAACATCTTTGTTTTTAATTATATTTCCAATAAGGAGTTCTTTGCCAATTAAGCTTCCCTTAATATTGTAGGTAGATATTTCTGTATTTTCCAGAATTTGTATATCTGCAATTATATTTCCAAGATTAGTTATTAAATTTCCTTTTAATTCAATGTCCTGTAAGCTACCTTTTAATTGGCCACTATAATATATTTTGCCAATATGTTTTAAGTTTTCAGGTATTTCAATTGCTTTTTTACTTGTGTCAGCCGGATCTCTAATACTATTTATATCAGCAATTGATGTAGTTAATGAGTCAAGAAAAATATTATATGTTAAATTGTCAAAAGCTGCTAAACCATTTAGTTTAAAATTAGTTTTCAGGTGTGTACCTTTTCCGTATCTTATATCTAGTTTTTTTGCATTTAATTTGTCAACGGTACCTTTTAAATCTGCAAAAATATTTAGCTTTTGATTATAACCTTTAAGTATTGGAACAAAGTAGCTTATATCCTTTAAATTTAGAATTGTTGAGTCTGCTATCTGGACATTCATATTTACATCTTCCAGAAAATTTCCAAAAGCATCAAAGTCACTATAAGTAAATTTAAGCTTTTTAAAATATAACTTACTGTTATCTGTAATTATGGTAAACCTGTTCAGGTCAATTCTTTTATCATCAACAAATGCATTTGATTGAAGTTTTTCAATATTTAGTCCACTTTTATCTTTTATACTCATGGAGTCAATATCAATCATTATTGAGCTTCCGGCAATAAATAGATTTTTTGCGTATAAGCTTACGTTGCTGAAATCTAAATCGTTAAAGTTGATGCCGTAATCAGCCTCAATTGAATCCGGAACAAAAAATGAAAAAGAAGAGTTACTAAGCTCTATTTTCTTACAATTAATTTTCCAGTCAGATTCACTGGTTGTGGTATCTGTTTGTTCAGAACTTAGTTGATCAATAATAAACTGAAAATTTGAAACTCCTGATGAATCAGAATAAATATGTGATACAAATTGATCAAGTTTTATTTTATCAAGAGAAATCAATTCTTTTTCTAATCTGATTTTATCGAAATTTATAGCTAGTTCATTAAAATATAGGAGTGTGTCTTGTTGTTGATCTTCAATGTAGAACTGTTCAAATATAAAATGGTCAAAAACAGAAATGTCAATTCCACCTAAAGAAACTTTAGTATTTATTTTTTCTGATACATAAGAACTTATTTTCGTTGATAACCAGACTTGAACAGCTGGTCTTCTGAAAATAAAATAACTCAAAGCAGGTAAACCTACTACAATAATCAGAGTAATAGTCAATATTTTAATCCATCTTTTTATAGCTGTAGGAGTTTAGTTTATTTTTGTACTAAATTATTAATTAAAAAACATGGTATTTTCTTGTAAAGACTATTTAATTTTGCAATCAAAACTCAAAGATATATTTTTATCATAAATATAAAAAGCTGATTATACCAATAATTGATAAATTGATGTAACAAGTTTCGGTTTTTTTGGATGATTCCATCTGACAAGTTGAAATAATTAAAATAATAAATGGATGAACAAAATAATATTAGGTATTGAATCATCATGTGATGATACCTCAGCTGCAATTATAAAAGATGGTTATTTGCTTTCAAATATTATTGCAAATCAAGAAGTGCATAAAGCTTATGGTGGGGTTGTTCCTGAACTAGCCTCACGTGCCCATCAACAAAATATTGTACCGGTTGTTGATCAGGCAATAAAAACAGCAGGAGTTAATAAAGAAGAAATTACAGGTATTGCCTTTACCCGGGGCCCCGGACTGTTAGGCTCGTTGCTTGTAGGAAATGCATTTGCTAAAGGTTTTGCTCTGGTTAATGAAATTCCACTAATAGAAGTAAATCACCTTCAAGCGCATGTTCTGGCACATTTTATTAAGGAAAAAGATAAAGAGAACAAGCATCCCAAATTTCCTTTTTTATGTTTACTGGTTTCGGGTGGACATACGCAAATAATTAAGGTAAATGATTATTTTGATATGGAAATAATTGGACAGACAATTGATGATGCTGCAGGTGAAGCTTTTGATAAATGTGCAAAAACGATAGGTTTACCATATCCGGGTGGACCACTTATTGATAAATACGCTAAAGAGGGTAATGCACAAGCTTTTACTTTTACCAGACCTAAAGTTAAAAATTTAGATTACAGTTTTAGTGGTCTAAAAACAGCATTTTTATACTTTATAAGAGATCGTGTTAAAGAAAATCCTGAATTTGTTAAAGAAAACAGGGATGATTTATGTGCTTCAATTCAATTTACAATTATTGACATCTTGCTAAAAAAACTAAAATTAGCAATAAAAGATACCGGAATAAGAGAAATTGCTGTAGCCGGGGGAGTTTCTGCAAATAGTGGTTTGCGAAATACGCTTTTTGAATTGGGTGAAAAACAGAATTTAAATGTGTATTTTCCTGAATTTAAATTTACTACTGATAATGCAGCAATGATTGCTATAACAGGATATCATAAGTTTTTAAAAGGAGAATTTGTTGGACAGGATATTACGCCTTTGGCCAGAATGCCTATTGAATAATTATTGTTTATTGATGATTGAATATTGAAAAAAATGATTAATAAATACTAATGTTTCGCACCTGACAAGTCTAAGGCTAATTTCCTGTCATGCAATTATT
>JAOZNO010000980.1 GCA_029933755.1 Bacteroidales bacterium
TTTTGAAGTCTTAATTTTCAAGAGTTTACCTTTGTAAATGACTGACAATTAAGACAAGAATAACGTAGTATTTGGCGTTTTCTTGCAGAGACTAATTAATCAAAGATAGCTTTAATATGCTTATTCTTACTCAATTTATACATTTCAATAATTTGCTCTTTTGTTACCCGACGTACTGATAATTCAGGTAAATTGTTAATATCAAAGAATCCAACATCGTTTGTTTCAATTCCTGTTGTGGGTTTTCCTCCAATTAATTCACATTCCATAAAAAGATTATAAATATCAAAAGGAAAAGGTCGGTCCTGATGCTTATTATAATCTATTAAACCCAGTATTCTAGTCGCTTTAACATCATAGCCAGATTCCTCTTTCACTTCGTTTACAGCAATTTCACTTGGAGTCATTCCTATATCAGCATACCCCCCGGGAAGTGACCATTTATTATCCATATCTTCCTTTACGAGCAGTATTTTATTATTTTTAACCACCACAGCTCTTACACCTATTTTTGGTGTCTGGTATCCGGCATCCCGGTTAAATATAAAATTCAACTTTTCAGAATCAATATCTGTGACATTATTCAAAATCTGAATGCTTAAATCCTGTAATTGAAGATAACGCTCCTTGTCATACTTATCTTTTGTAAATGCCAAACCGCTTTGTGCTATTGAATTTATCTTTTTAGCTATAGTTAACCAATGGTCAGGAGTGTGTTTTGTCATTCTGGTGATATATTAATTTTTCATTATAAAAGTCAATAAATTTATAAATTAATCAGACTAAAACCAACACAGCAAATAATATTTTTTTACCATTTGTTAAAAAACATACTTTTTTTCTAAAAATTGTTATGCATGCAATTTGAATTTTCATTTTTATCTCGTAAATTTGAACAATTAAACGAATTGGTCGAATAGTTAAATAAAAATAAGATGAGTATACAAACAGATATAAAGCCAGGGCATAAATTACTTAGCCGTGGTGTTGTAAAAGCAGGTTTTCTTGCCTTGGGTCGTACAATTGAGTCTGCATCGCATTTTGAAAAAGATACGATAGAAGAAATTGCTGAGTGGCCCGAAGGTTTCTCATTTAACATGACGATAGTACCTTATGGTCCTAATTTGGTTATGGAAAAAAGAAATGGAGTAATGAAAATGCTTCATGTGCGCAAAAAAGATGATGCAAACCTGATTGTAGAAATAAAAAACCTGAGTACAGCCTTTAAAATGATTACGACACAACTTGGTGCACACAATGTGTTTGCTCAACATAAAATTGGTGTCATAGGTAATGTTGGTGATTCAATGAAATTAATCAGGCTTATTTATACTGCTGAGGGTTATTTGTTTCCTGAAATTCTAAATAAAAGAATCCTGAAAAAGTCACCAAAAATGACACTCAAAAAACATTTAAACCGAGTTCATATTTTAACAAAAGGAATGGTGTTGGGGAGATAGTAATTAGTAACTGGTAATTTATAGATATTTGTCTGTAAACACACACAGTCCTGCCCCGAACATTTTCGGGAGCCGTGTGTTTCTACCTCCAACTATTAAAATACTTTGACAATTAAATTTCAGTTTAGCAAATAATCAACAAACAAAAAATGTAATAATATCAAACATTCAATAAGCAATAAACAACAAATATTCAATGACAATTAGGCAAATAACTGATAACAAAACTCAAATCTCTGTAGGTAAAATGATAATAAATATCTATCGAATGACTTAATGACCAATTTACTAATTACTTGGCCTATTTAATAGCAATTAAATAACTTTAAAACAATCAGATCAATTATAAAAATTAAGAAACCAATAAAACATAAAATATGCTACCCGATTATTACGAATTTTACAACCCGGTTAAAATAAATGCCG
>JAOZNO010000981.1 GCA_029933755.1 Bacteroidales bacterium
ACAAGAATTCAGGATTGTATAGTTGTACAATTACGGGGCCATAACATCCACAGATCGGTTCTCTCAAAAACCTTCAGCAAGTTGAAGGTTTCACTGCAGCAGTAATTCATGGAAATAGGAACGGAGGATTGTTACTGTCATGGATATTAAGAAAGACCCCGTAATCAACTTCAAGTCATTCTTATTTCTATAATAATTCCTATACCAAAGGAACTTTATTTTATTTTTTTAGGAGCAAATTTCTTGAATCTGTTCCTTTTTTCTAAAAATCTGCTCAATACCCTTTAGCCAATGGATATATATAACATTATTATCCTTACGGGAGACAGGATCTTGTGAAAAACAAAACTGCTCATTGCATTTTAAATCTTTAGCAAGATTTCTGAGATTAGTTGTATTAACATGTGTCGAGTCTTCTGTTGATTTGATTTCTATACAGATTAACGAACTATCTGGTTTTTTAATAATCAAATCGATCTCAGCACCATCCTTTGTTTTTAAATAATAGAGTTTATAATCTGTTTCATAATAGTGATTTATAAAAAATATTTGAGAAATAATAAAATGCTCAAAAGCCTTTCCGTAGGCAAATGTTTTTGGTATTAATTGTACTTTAAGTGTATTGTCAAGTGCACGTTTTATACCTGGATCAATTAAAAAAAACTTTGGGGAAGAAATTAATTGTTTGCGGATGGATGTATTATATGCATTTAGTGTGAATCCCAACAACGTATCACTAAGTATCTCATAATAACTTTGTACTGTTTTTGCATCAGTTTTTATTTGATTGCTGATTTTTTTATAGTTTATAATTTCTCCATTTGCTAAGGACGCAAGCTCCAGAAAAGAACGAAAAGGATTAAGTTTTCTGACCAGATGTTCATTCCATACTTCTTCTTTCAGATACATCAAGCCATAGGTCTTAAGGTATCTATCCTTGTCCCCTTTTTCCTGAAAATGATAAACCCCAGGAAGGCCTCCATAGTGAAGATAGTTTGTAATATTAAAAGATGAACCTAACTCAGAATATGTTAATGGAAACATATTATATAAAAATGCTCGCCCTGCAAGTAAATCTGCACCCCCATATTTAAGTTTCTTTGCACTGGATCCGGTTAAAATAAAAAAGAAGCGATTTTCATTCTTCTGTATATATTTATGAACAATATCCAAAAGAGATGGAAGCTTTTGGATTTCATCAATAATAACATGGGTGTATTCAGAATCAAGCTGATCAAGAATATTTATCAACAACGAAAAATTTTTAGATAACCTGTCTTCAATTTCTACATCAAGCAAATCTATAATATATGTTGTCTTTGGTGCAAAATGTTGTTGTAAATAGGTTGTTTTGCCTGTACTTCTTGCTCCGAATAAAAAAGAGCTATAGTTTCTACTTATCTCTAAAATTCTATCATACATGCCTCAATTATACGATATTAAAAGAGTGTAGTCCATAAATATCGGCTAAATGAGGAGTTAATTCCGTATTTAGCGTTAAAAAATAAAGGGATAGAGTATTATTAACCTTTAATTGTAATGGATACCACAATGTTGAATAGATTTAAATAAAATATAAAAGGTCTATGTTTTAAAGAAATAGCCCTAAGTTATCTTATAAAATTAGTTTGTTTACTTATTTTTCAAAAAAATACTAATACTGAACTAAGTAGTAAAAATAATTATTGCAATTATATCCAGGTATCCTTTCTGAATAGCAGTTATTCCGTTATATTTAAAATCCACAGCTGTATTTACTATACCTGCTTTTACTGGATTATTTGAAATATAAATAAATGTATATAAGTATTGTCTTAAGCTTTCAATAATTTTACTTTTAAATCTGTCTTGCCAGACATGACCTTTTAAACCAAAAAATTTA
>JAOZNO010000982.1 GCA_029933755.1 Bacteroidales bacterium
TTCCAAAGCCCAAAACAGTTAAAAATACTCCTTCTTCGCGTTTTTGCTCAATTAATCTTACCATTGCGGAATTGCTGCTTTCACCAATATTGAAATCACCATCGGTTGCTAATATTATACGGTTATTTCCACCATCAATAAAGTTTTCCTTTGCAATTTTATAGGCAAGTTTAATGCCTTCGCCACCAGCTGTTGAACCACCGGCCTCAAGTTTGTCAAATGCTTCCATAATTTTTTCTTTTTCATCACATGATGTTGATGGAAGAACAACACCTGCCGCACCGGCATATACAACCATTGCAACCCTGTCCTGTGGCCTTAGTTTTTCAATTAATATTTTAAAAGAAGATTTTAGTAAAGGCAGTTTATTGGCATCACTCATTGAACCCGAAACGTCTATAAGGAATACAAGATTGCTGTTTGGAACATTGTTAACATTGATGTCTTTTCCTTGCAAGCCAATTGATAATAATTGATGTCCGCTATTCCATGGACAATTACTAATTTCAAGGTTGACAGAGAATGGATCTTTACCCGTTGGTTGTGGATAATCATAATTAAAATAGTTTATAAGCTCCTCAATTCGAACAGCATCAGCATAAGGTTTTTGGTTATTTTCTAACATGCGCCTTACATTTGCATACGATGCACGGTCAACATCTACTGAAAAAGTAGAAAGTGGATTTCGGACAGTACTTACAAAAGGGTTTTCATAAATACGATCATACTCTTCAGTATTGAAAGTGTCTTTTTTGATATCATCGTCAATGTCAGGCTGAACCCCTGGTTCAGGCATTTCTGCAACTGATTCCTCTACTGCCATTTCATAGCTGAGGTCTTCAGTTTCCATGTCCCTGTAATTTGCTCCTTCACCTGCATAGTCTTTTCGCATACCGCCGTTACCACATGCGCTAAAAAAAAGAATTATTCCTATTGCATATAAAAAGCTTAATGTGTTAAATGTTTTTGTTTTCATAACTTTTATTTTAATTGTTTTTAAAGGTGTTATGGAACCGTCCCAAAGAAAAACAGGGACTTGTTTCATAACTTTTATTTTTAATTGTTTTCTATAAAGATACAATTTGTGTATGGATTCCATAAAATTTAATTTTTGTTTTTACTTTTGCAGCTTATTATTTTTTTGACCAGCTTAGCATATATTTAAAAATATGATAAAAATATTAATTAGCATTTCCCTTTTTTTATTGCCAGTTTCATCAATAAATGTATCTGATAATGTTGCATGTAGTAGTAAAGATTCTGATTACTCAGTTGAACATGAGTTTTTAGCATGGTCACAAGAACTGTTAGCAGAAATCAATGAAGATGAATTAGAAATTCAAGTTTTCAGATTGGCACTTAAAGGCTATCTTAAATTAGATGGTGAAAATAAAATTGAAAAACCGGGTATAATTAGCATTATAGATTTTAGTAAATCATCAAATAAAGAACGTTTATTTATTGTAGATATAGAAAGCAAAAAACTACTTTTTAAAGAATTAGTTGCACATGGAACCAAAACAGGTGTAGAGTTTGCGAAATATTTTTCAAATACAAGATATTCAAATCAGAGTAGCCTTGGGTTTTATGTTACCGGACGAACTTATTCAGGTAAAAATGGTTTTTCATTAAAACTACATGGAAAGGAGAATGCTTTTAATTCTAAGGCTTTTGAACGTGGAATTGTTGTGCATGGTGCCTCTTATGTGAGCGATAAATTTATCAAAAAGAATGGTAGACTGGGAAGAAGTTTTGGTTGTCCTGCTGTTCCTTCTGATAAGAACAACACAATAATAAATACGATTAAAAATGGCACTTGTTTTTTTATTTATTATCCCGATGAAAAATACTTAAGCCATTCGTATCTGATTGATTAATAAT
>JAOZNO010000166.1 GCA_029933755.1 Bacteroidales bacterium
ACTTAACACAGGAAAAGACTTTTAATTTTTTCTGGAAAAATGTAAACTTAGTGTCTGGCTTAACAAAAAAAAGCCTTTCTACAGATTATATTGCACTTAGTGGAGCAAGCTATGGTGTTTTATCAATATTAATTGGTGTTGAAAGAGGATACATTACCAGGCAACAAGCTGTTGAAAGAATGACTATCATTGTGCAATTTCTTTCGGAAAAAGCAGACAGGTTTCATGGGGCTTGGGCTCACTGGTTTGATGCAACTACAGGTGTCGCCAAACCATTTTCACCAAATGATGATGGAGCAGACCTTGTTGAAACAGGTTTTATGATTCAGGCATTATTAACTGCCCAACAATACTTCACAAATGAGACCCCTGAAGAGACACTAGTAAGAAATACAATACAAACATTATATGAAGAAGTAGAATGGGACTGGTTTACCAATGGAAACAATTATCTTTTATGGCATTGGTCTCCTAATTACGAATTTGAAAAAAATCTTCAGATAAAAGGCTGGAATGAAGCTATGATAACTTATATCCTAGCAATTGCCTCTCCTACACACAGTATTCCGGTTGAATATTTTCATACCGGTTGGGTAGGTGATAATTATGTGGACAGGCTTGACCTTAATGCCCGAGACGATAAAGGGGGAAACTTATTTACTGCATACTCCTCATTCCGTAGTCTAACACCCTACCTTAAAGATAAATACATTATTCAGGCAGGATATAAGACCTATCATGAACGAGCCCGTCATCAGGCCTTGCTTAACAGGGAATGGTGTATCAGCAAAACCAGTACTTATTGGTATTATAGTGAAAAATGCTGGGGTATTACCTCAAGTAAAGATCCTGCTGGTTACAAACATCACAAACCTATTGAAAGTTCAGATAACGGGACAATTGCCCCAACTGCTGCATTTGCATCAATGCCATATACGCCGGAAGAATCACTTATAGCACTGCATCATTTTCATGAAGATTTAAAAGATCGAGGTATATGGAATGATGATTACGGTTTTTACGATGCTTTTAATTTTGATCAAAACTGGATAGCTGATGATTTTCTGGCTTTGGATCAAGGCCCATTATTAATAGGTATTGAAAACTATCGCACTGGTTTTTTATGGGATCTGTTAATTCAAAATCAATCAATAAAACAAAGTTTGCAAGATATCGGATTTGAAATTGTCCCTCATTGATGTTTTCCATTCTATAATGCTATTTTTTTCTATTTTAAACTACTTATTATGGGCAAACTATTATCAAAAACACTCTTAATTTTCATAATTATAACTTTTGCATCCAACTTAAAAGGTGAAAAAATAACCGGTTTTTCAGCTGAAGGTTATGATAGTCATGTAGAATTAAGGTGGGCCAAAATAAAAAAAGAGACGAATGTAAAATATAGTATTTATGCCTCAGTTGATAATGGTAAAACTTATATAAAAAGGGGCGAAACAACAGAAGAGCTTTATTTGGATTTTGTTACAGACCTGGGAAAAAACATTTCACTTAAATACCAAATAAAAGTTATTCAAAATAATAAAACAGTTGCTACATCAAAGGAAATCAACACCAAAATAAGAGATTTTTCAGATGATGAGTTGCTTGAAATGGTTCAGAAGTATACGTTTCGATACTTTTGGGATTTTGCTGAACCAAAATCAGGCATGTCACACGAAAGGACTAAATCCAAACATGGTAATATTGTAACCGTAGGAGGATCAGGCTTTGGTGTTATGGCTGTTATCGTAGGTGTAGAAAGAGGGTTTATTACTCGTAAAGAAGGAATAAAAAGACTACTCAAAGTCACCAATTTTCTTAAAAACACTGATCGCTATCATGGAATGTGGTCGCATTGGTATTCAGGTGAAACCTTAAAAACATACCCGTTTAGTAAATATGATGATGGTGGAGATATTGTAGAATCTTCGTTTATGGCACAAGGTTTATTAACAGCACTTCAATACTTTACTAAAAACACCGTTGAAGAAAAAAATTTAAGAAATGAAATTCAATATTTATGGGAAACCATGGAATGGGATTTCTATACAAATGGTCAGAATATTCTGTTCTGGCACTGGTCACCAAATTTTGGATGGAAAAAGCAACATGGAATCAGAGGCTATAATGAATGCTTAATCACCTATGTATTAGCCGCTTCATCAGCAACACATTCTATATCAGCGGCTCCTTATCATAAAGGTTGGATGGGCAAATCAGATGATACTTTCCTGAATTACCAAACTTATTATAATATTTCGTTACCGCTCGGACCGAAACATCAACTTGGTGGTCCGCTATTCTTTGAACACTACTCCTATCTGGGACTTGACCCTAGAGCTCTTTCTGATAAATATGCGAATTATTGGGAACAAGTCCGCCGTCATACACTAATTAACAGGGCATACTGCATAGATAATCCAAAAAAACATAAAGGCTACGGAGAAAACTTTTGGGGCTTAACTGCCTGTGATAAAGTGCCCAAAGGATACAAAGCACATGCACCAGGTGAAAGAGATTTGGGAACAGTTGCTCCAACAGCAGCAATCTCTTCAATACCATATACCCCGGAAGAATCAATTAGTGCATTAAAAAATTTTTATCGGAATTATGGGAAAGTCCTTTTTGGTGAATACGGGTTTTACGATGCCATTAACCTTAGTTATGAAGGTACACCTGATGAGCAAGTTAGAAAGAACTATATTGGAATTGACCAGGGGCCTATAATTATTATGATAGAAAATTACCGAACAGGTCTTCTCTGGAAATATTTTATGAAAAATCTGGATGTACATAAAGGACTTAAAAAGCTAGGATTTAAAACAATTAAAACAAAAAAATAATGAACATTACATTTATATTCTATCTCTATTTCCTTGTTGCTAATGTATTTGGAAGTTTTAATGAACTAAATACTAAGGAAATTACAAAAAAGCAGAGGCCAAATATTATTTTTATTATGGCAGATGATCATGCAAATCGTGCAATTAGCGCCTATGATGGTAGCATTAATCAAACACCAAATATTGACCGATTAGCTGATGAAGGTGCCCTGTTTTTGCAAAGCTTTTGTACAAATTCTATTTGCGCACCCAGTAGGGCAACAATTCTTACAGGCAAACACAGCCATAAAAATGGAGTTACAGGAAATGGAGCTCCCTGGGATGGTAGCCAAACACTTTTCCCAAGGATGTTTAAAGAAGCTGGCTATGAAACAGCACTAATAGGTAAATGGCATTTGAATAGTAATCCCGGAGATGAATTTAATTCTTGGAAAATATTGATGGGTGCAGGAAGACAAGGGTTTTATTATAACCCATTATTCATATCAAATGATAAAGGTGAAGAAATTATTCCGGGATATTCAACAGATGTGGTAACAGATGAGGCACTTAAATGGTTAAATAATAATAAGGGTTCTGAAAAGCCATTTTTGCTTTTTGTTCAATATAAAGCTCCTCATGTGCCTCGAATACCTGCACTTCGATACCTTGATAAATACATGAATGACACCATTCCTGAGCCGGAAACACTATTTGACGATTATTCAACCCGATCACACTATGCAACAGATGTCAATTTTAAGATGGGAAACTATAGGCCTGTACCAAAAATAGGTGTTAAAACGAAAAGAAAAAACATTCAACTTGAGCGCATGACAGAGGAACAGCTTCTAGCCTATCATAAATCCATTGATCCTCAGAATGAAAAATACTACGAGATGAAAAAAAATGGCCTTCTTGAAGGTAAGAATATGAAAAAATATACCTATCAACGATTTATTAAGGACTATATAAGATGCATTGATGGGGTGGATGAAAACGTAGGGCGATTATTAAATTGGCTTGATCAAAACAAAAAACTTAAAAATAATACGGTTGTAGTTTACACATCAGATCAAAGCTATTTTACCGGAGAGCATGGTTATAAAGAGAAACGCTTAATGTATGAAGATGCTTTAAAAATGCCTTTTCTTATCCGCTGGCCAAAAAAAATAAAGCCGGGAACCCGAAAAAAAGAATTGATCCAAAATATAGATTTTGCACCTACATTTCTTGATATGGCCAATATAGAAATACCTGACGATATTCAGGGAAATTCATTTTTGCCAATGCTTACAGAAGAACCTCAAACTGAGTGGCGAAAATCTATCTACTACCACTATTATGACCATGGTAAACATAAGGTTGGCAGACATGATGGTGTAAGAACAGAAAGGTATAAATTAATTAACTTTTATACCGATGACCTTTGGGAGCTTTATGATTTGAAAAATGATCCGAATGAAGTAAATAACCTATATGGAAATTCTGAATCAAAAAAAGTACTAAAAGAGCTAACGACTGAGCTTTTCCGTTTACGGGAATATTACGAAGTTCCGTCGCAAGTATTCAAAGCACCATATGTCCCATTTAGAGGATTGCCTTCGTTGAGGGATTAATAAGAATTATCAAAACTGATTAGTATAATGTCAATAAAACAGAATCAATGAAAAGTTTAATACATATTTTCACTTTTTTAATTATTACAATTTCTTTTTTTGCTTGTAAAAGTGATCCAGTTCCGGAACCTGTTATTCCTTTAAACCTATTATCGTTGACCTATAATGGTATTGTATTAGATACAACTAAAACAAATAATGATATTGCCATTGATAAAAGTTTTATTGCCGAATTTAATGTTTCAATTGATACCAATAGCTTAAGCCAGTTAATTACGCTTAAAGATGAGAATGAAAACTTTGTAATTCTAAACTTTGATTTTGGAAGTAATAATAGGAAAATCTATATAATTCCAAAGGATGATCTAATACCAGCAACAAATTACAGCTTAAATTTTTCAAACAACTTGAAAAGCACAAGCGGTGAAAAGTTCCATGGGTTAATTGTTTCGTTATCAACCATAGAAGAACCACTTGCCGATAACGAAATTATGGACATTGTTCAATTAGCTACATTCAAGTATTTTTGGGAATGCATTGATCCTACCAGCGGCTTAGCCTATAAAGGTTATCCTGATAATAATGGAATAATTGCTATTGGTGGTGATGGAATGGGAGTTTTAGCTATGATCGCCGGAATAAATCGTGGATTTGTTTCCAGAGAAGAAGTAATAGACCGCTTATTACAAATATGCAATTACCTTGATACTATACCTGCTCGATATCATGGTGCCTGGAGTCATTGGATAGATGGAAGTACGGGCGAACAGGCTTCAATTGGGAGAAGAGGGGGTGACATTGTAGAAACTGCATTTATGATACAAGGACTTTTAACAGCACGTGAATATTTTGAAGGAACAAGTACAAAAGAAGAAAACCTTCGAACAATCATTACAAAATTATGGGAAGAAGTTGAATGGGACTGGTTCGTCCAGGGTAATACAATAATGTGGCATTGGTCTGAAACAGAAGGATACACCTTGCCCATAGTTGGTTTCAACGAAGCACAAATTATTTATATTTTGGCTATTGCATCTCCAACGCATCCTGTTGATCCCTCATTATATGATTTGGGTTGGGCTGGAGGAAATTATGACAGAAATTTTATTTCACCAGATGGCCCGACAAAAGGTGGCCCTCTATTTTTCACACATTACTCATACCTTGCTTTAACTCCTTATTTTAGAGATAAATATTGCGATCAGGCAGGATATTCGTCCCATTTTGAACGAAACAGAATTCAGGTAAATGAAAATAGGAATTGGTGTATCAATAACAACACAAAATACGATTATTATAATGAAAATTGTTGGGGTTTAACAGCAGGAGCTACACCTTCACAATTTGGGGGATATAAAGCTCATGCGCCTAAAGATAATCTTGATGTTGGAACCATAACCGTAACTGCGGCAATTGCTTCCATGCCTTATGAACCAGAAAAATGCTTAGCCGCCACTAAGTATTTTTATGATAGTTACAAAGAAAATTTGTGGGATAAATATGGATTTAAAGATGGATTTAATTTGAGTACTAACCCAGACTGGTATGCAAATAATTATATAATAATTGACCAGGGACCTATAATGGTTATGATTGAAAACTATAGATCTGGTTTGTTATGGAATAATTTTATGAAAAATCCGGAGATTCATACTGCACTTGCAAAAATAGGAGCAACATTAGTAAATTAAAAAAACCTTAAATAATGAAAAAACAAATAATTATTATACTTTTTATTGTTGGATTTTGCCAGATTTCATCTGCGCAGGATACCAAAATGAATTCATTTATTGACTCTTTAATGAGTAAAATGACATTAAACGAAAAGCTTGGTCAGTTAAACTTGTCAGGAGGAATTGGGGCAATAAAAGTTTTAACAGAAGGTGAAGGTATGGAAGATTTTATAAGGCAAGGATTAATTGGTTCTGCACATGGTTATAAAAATCAGCAGGTAGCAGTAAATGAATCCCGATTAGGAATCCCTCTGATTGCTGGAAAGGATGTAATTCACGGGCATACTACAACATTTCCCATACCGTTGGCAATGGCCTGTATGTGGGATACAAACCTGATAGAAAAACATGCACGAATAGCAGCTGAAGAATCAAGCGTAAAAGGTATTTGCTGGACCTATTCGCCAATGGTTGATATATGCCGTGATCCTCGTTGGGGTAGAATTGCCGAAGGTGCCGGGGAAGACCCCTGGCTTGGTTCACAAATAGCAAAGGCTTATGTCAAAGGCTATCAAAGGGATGATTTGTCAAAAAACAATACAATTATGGCTTGTGTAAAACATTTTGCATTATATGGTGCTTCTGAAGGCGGACGTGATTATAACACAGTTGACATGAGTCGTTTAACTATGTTTCAGGACTATTTGCCACCCTACAAAGCAGCTTTTGATGCAGGTGCCGGAAGTGTAATGACTTCTTTTAATCTTATAGATGGAATCCCTGCAACCGGTAACAAATGGTTATTCAATGATTTATTACGTGAAAAATGGGGCTTTAATGGATTTGTGGTAACCGACTATACAGCAATTATTAATGAAATGATGTATCATGGTTTAGGCAATTTAGAAGAAGTTTCTGTCTTGGCACTTAAAGCCGGGGTTGATATGGATATGGTAGGACAAGGTTATATTGGGACTCTTGGGGAATCACTAAAAGAAGAGAAGGTAACACTTCCTGAAATTGACAAAGCTTGTCGTAGAATTTTGGAAGCCAAATATAAACTTGGACTTTTTGATGACCCTTTTAGGTATTTCGATAAAGACAAAGCAAAGAAGATCATTCTCTCAAAAGAACACTTGAAGGTAGCACGTGAAATTGCTGCGCGCTCTATTGTATTATTAAAAAACGACAAAAACATACTTCCCTTAAAAAAAACTGGAAAAATTGCAGTAGTAGGTCCTTTGGCACATTCTAAACTGGATA
>JAOZNO010000983.1 GCA_029933755.1 Bacteroidales bacterium
CGAAATAGCTATTACGCAGAGTTTCACAAAGAATACGCAAAGATACACAAAGAACATTTTGCATAAAAATGGATATGTTAAAAGCTTAGTTTCTGTATTATTTCTTTGTATTTATGATAAAAAAGTCCTCTGAAATTATTGAATAACTAGTTTCTCTGATTTATACAATTCGTTGTCAATCACTACTTCCATACTGTAAACTCCCGGTTTTATTCCCTCAACTGATAAGGATAGCTGCATTATATCTGAATTTTTTTCTGAGGTTAAGGTTTTTACAATTTTACCGTTTAAATCTTTAATCTGAACAAGAACTTTTCCCTTTAAGCTATTATTAACGCTAATTTTTAAAGTGCTACTTGCTGGGTTTGGAAACATTTTAAGCTTTTTCTGTACTTTGATAAATTGTTCTGAACGCCCTATACAGTTGTTTTCAGTAACAACCTCAACAGAGTAACCCCCATTAAGGTTTTCTGACGAGTAAAACTGATTGTTTTCATTCTCCAACCTTATACCGTTACCAAACCATTGATAAGATACCATACCCGAATCAAGACAAATTAAAAGGTTTTCACCTTTATCTATAATGGTAGGAGTCATACCAACATTAATATTAACAGGGAAATTATTAATAGATACACAGTTTTCAGAATTCGTTTCGTGAAGCTCAACATAACCACTATTAAACGATTCATCCCATTCAACAGTTATTTGATGGGCATCTTGTCCAGTTACTATGTTGCCACCACTGATTAACCATGAATAGCCAATATCGTCGCGATATTCAACAGAATAAATAACAGTCTGCTGACTACCACAAACTGCTGATGGCCCCATAATCATTGAAGGTTCAGGAGGTGATATTCCTGTAACAATAACCTGATCGCTTGAGCTACATGCACCGTTGGTAATAGTCCATGTAAAAGTTGTTTCACCTTCAGGTAAATTAAATGCATCAGAAAATGGGTTTGTTGGGTCAGAAAAATCAATACCAGTATTTGTAGTTGACCAAAGACCTGAACCAAGTCCGGGATCGCTTCCTGTTAATGGAAAGCTTGTGCTACAAGTTGCATCATCCAAACCAGCATTTGCATAAATCATCAGGCTTCTATAAATCAATACATCGTCTTCCGAAATGCAAGGGCCATCCATAATTGTCCATCTAAAAATATTTTCACCTTCTAAAAGCTCACTGACTGATGTTACTGCCATAGTCTCATTCTCAAAAATTCCGTTTCCTGATATTAAAGACCAATTTCCTATTCCTTGTGTAGGTTCATTTGCTGATAAAGTATAAATAGTGGCTTCACAAATATTTTCATTAGCTCCAGCATTAGCAATTTCAACATTATTTTGGGTAATAATAACATCATCACTTGAAGCACATATGCCATTTGTTATGCTCCATGTAAAAGTAGTTGTACCAATTGGCAAGTTAAATATGTCAGTTGCTGGGTTGCTGGGGTCAGAATAAGTAATGCCGGCAGTTGCAGTTGACCATAAACCGGTACCGGGAAAAGGACTATTTCCTGACAAGTAATAATCTACCTGACAAATTTCATCATCTATACCTGCGTTGGCAATAATCGTGACATCCCTTTGTATCGACACATTATCTTCTGAAAAACAAGTACCATTTATAATTGTCCAGCTGAATATACTTTCTCCTTCAGCTAAACCATTAACAGTAGTGTTTGCTTGTGATATATTTACAAAAGTACCACTTCCGCTAAATATTGACCATTCACCCGTTCCATTTGTGGGTGTATTGGCAGCCAAATTATAGCTTGTAACATCACATAGGGCATCATCAGCTCCAGCATTGGCTGTTTCATTCATGCCTCTTGTAATTAACAGCTCGTCAGAGCTGTTATTACATA
>JAOZNO010000984.1 GCA_029933755.1 Bacteroidales bacterium
AAATTAAAACATAGAAGATAATTATCGGCATCCCAGAATATTTAAACCAGAGCCACAGGAATACTATGACTTTGTAGGAATGAAGTATCTAAAAATTGAATCTTAAATTTTCTATCCTAATGTCAGATTTAGTTTCTTCAATTTCATTTTATCCGGACAGCTTTCCAATAAAGTTCTTATAGATTGTTTGATTATTGGGTGAACAAATTCAGGAGCAATATCATTTAAAGGTGTCAACACAAATTTTCGCTTATGCAAATTTTCATGAGGAACAATTAAATTAGGTAAATTAATAATTTCATTGTCAAAAAAGAGAATATCAATATCTATTAACCTGGAACTATATCCCACTTTGGCTTTATTTCTTTTGCGCCCCAGCGTGCTTTCTATCCATAAACATTTCTGCAATAACACATTAGCCTGTAATACTGTTTCTATCTCAATTGCAGTATTCACAAACCAATTTTCTGAATCAAAACCCCAGGGCTCCGTTTCATACAATGCTCCAACACTCTTTATATCACCAATATGTTCAGAAATACATTGAAGCACATTCTGTAGATTAATAATTCTGTTCCCTAAATTACTCCCTAATGAAAGAAAAACTTTATACATAATTTAAAAGAATGATAAATATCGTTTCCTGTAGGTTTATCTATTTTACAAATTTAAAATCACCATCCATATACTTAAAATAAGGACAACTAAGCATAATATATAACATATTTTCAAATGATGTATATCACGTACTTATTCAATATCTACTGTTATATTTGTTGTCATATTTACTTGTATATTTTAGAAACACGTTTAATAATTAAACTTATGAAAAAACGAAAACTAGTAGTGTTTTTACTATCTTTTCTGTTTGTTAATAGCTCAATAATAGCACAGCTTGACAAAAATAAGGAAAAAAAAGAAAAAAAGTCAGAATTTACTATTGATGCAGAGTTAAGAACAAGAGGAAATATCATTAATGGTTATAAAAAACTGCCAACAGAATCAAACTATGCCAGCTATGTGGTTGAACAACGTACACGTTTGGGATTTGGCTATAAAAAAGATATACTTGAAATAAAAATTACTTTTCAGGATGCCAGAATATGGGGAGATGGAAATTTAAATACGGCAACGGGAGCTTTTGGAGACTCTGCCAGCATTGATTTAAAAGAAGGATGGGCAGCATTGAAGTTAAGTGATAATTTCAAATTAAAAATTGGAAGACAAGGATTACAGTTAGATGGTGGAAGATTGGTTGCCGAAAGAAACTGGAGCAACCCAGGATTATCGTATGATGCTGCTGTATTTAAATACAAAAAAAATGATTTCACTTTAGATGTAGCTCTATCATATAGTAATACTGCATTTAATTTATTTGCCGGTGAATTTGATCCGAATAAGATGAAATCATTAAATTACATTTATTTGAAGAAAAAATTCAGTAAAGACCTTTCTCTTTCAGTATCAAGTATTTTTTCAGGTTATCAACCCGAAGGTTCACCGCAAGTAATCAAATTTAAAACAACAGTGGGCTCTTATATTAAATATGATAACAAAAAGCTGTTTTTAAAAGGAGAATTCTATTATCAGTTAGGTAAAACTATTAATAGTGTTGATGTTGCTGCTTACTTTTTTAATGCTGAAGCCGGTTACCAAATGAACAAAATATATTTAGGAGCAGGTATTGATTATATGTCAGGACAAGCCCCTAATACAGATATTACCGAAGAATTTCAGGCTTTTGATATATTATATGGTACACGATTTAAATACTACGGTAATTTAAATTTTTTAGTCACACCAAAAAGCACAAAAAATGGTGGTATGATGAATCCCTTTGCAAAGTTTAGTGCAAACTTTAATAAAAAGAACAAA
>JAOZNO010000167.1 GCA_029933755.1 Bacteroidales bacterium
AGACCCGCCTTCCATAGTGTAAAGTACGGCGGACAGGCAAGCTAAACTTGAGCGTTTAATAATTTCTAAATTAAAATCTTCTACATCCATTTCGTCCTTGTCCATTCATTCCCATACCGTTTCCCTGGCCTTTGAAACCTCTACCTCTGCGACTGTCAAAATAAACTTTTTGCTCATCAGTAAGAATTAGTCGAACATCTTGTCTGTGGGCTTCTCTTTTTTTCATCATTTTAGTTCTGTTTGCACCCATTTCGTCAATAGTTTTATTAATGGCATTCATATCAGCTTTATCAGCTGTTCTTAAAATGTTTAAATGAGCTCTTTTTTCTGCCATTGTATTTCTGAACTGGAGCATTTCCTTCATATTAGCAGTTCTCATTTTTTCAATTTTCAACTGCTGATCCTGGGTCAAATTTGGAATATTACATTGCATTCCCTGGTAATTTTGCTGGTATAGTCCTTGTCCCTGACCTTGACCTTGTCCCTGACCTCTACCATTCCTTTGTGCATTTGCCTGATAACTAAAACTCATTAATAATGTAGCTATCATAATGACTAAAACATTAAATTTACTTGTTTTCATAATTTTTATATTTAAATTAAATTTTTCTGTGTTTAATTATTTACTGATTATTAGAAATTTGTACCGGTAATTTCCTGATAAATTTTACTCGAAAGATGTTTAATTTTCTGAGTTTATTCCTTGTTGTCTTTTTCTACCTCTCTGGTATTGACCATGCCCTCTTCTATTAGACATATTACATAGCATAAATTTGAATTTCACAAGTTGTTCAGGTGTTAATACTTTTTCTACCTCCTGAAAATGTCTCAGTGTTTCTTTTTGCATTTGAGCATGTAAATTTCCAGTTTCATCGGCCATTTTATTTAAAACAACTGTATCTTGCGTTTCTTCACAATATGCCTTGAATATTAATCTTTTTCGATCACCAATTTCCTGCATAATGCGATTAGATTTTTCAATATTAATATCCTTTAATTTTACGTACTGTTCATATTGTTCTTCAGAAAGTGATAGTTTATGTTTTACAAAATTTTTCACTTTTGTATGATATGTTTTTTGTCTTTTATCTCCTCTATTATACTGATTATTATTATCTTTTAACTCAATGTTTTTTGTTCGCTGATATTTATTAAAAGCCATGGTGCTGAGTGCTGAAATATTGATTACAATTAGTATCACGATGGTTCCTACTAAAAATCTTTTTTTTGTTACTGTATTCATTTATTTACATTTTATTTAATTTAATCCCACCAGTGGGTTTAATTTCCCCATGCTTGCATCGTACAAAATAAATTCTTTCCAATTCATACCTCGTGAGCTTGCTCCGAGCTTATTGATTAATCCTTCTGCAATCGCTCTTAAATGTTATTTGCCTTCAGTTATTTCTAATTCATAAGTTAATTCATAAGGCTGATTCAAATTATACGAATCGGCAAACATTTGATATTCTGTTAACTCTGTAGTATCTTCTATAACCAAATCATTATTAATATCAGCTCCTAATCCTATTCCCAAAAAGATTGCTATAATAACACCTGCTGCATAAGCTGCTATCTGAATATAAAATTGTTTTGTTTTTAGTCTGATAACAGAAGTTTTACTGCTTTCTTCTTTTTGTAGTTGTTCTGCTACACGATTATAAAAGAAAGGGTTAATCTCAGAAATTTTATCATGCTTAATAAACAAAAAATCTACTTTCATTTTTTGATGTAATACGCTACAGTTATTGCAACTATTAAGATGATTCTGAATATCAGTCATCTTATTTTTAGCAAGACTATTTTCAATAAAAAAGACTAGATTATTTTCAATTTCTGTACAATTCACGAGATTAAATTTAGATTATTATTTGAAATATAATATTGCCCATAGAGCTGAAATATTAAAATTTCTTTATAAAACCACTCAGTGAGGGTTCATTTTTTTTTGCTTTTATATTATTAAGACACCGCTGTTAAAAAAAACTTGCGATATATTTATAAATTTTTGTATTGTTTAATTAATTTGCTCTGTAAATTTTGTTTCGCACGAAACAAAAGTGATTCAACTGATGATAATGAAAGCTCCATCACTTCTGCGATTTCTTTATAACTCAAATCTTCATATTTATGTAGTGTGAAAGCTACTTTTTGATTTTTCGGCAAAGAGTTTATTGCTTCATAAATAACATTTCCTGTTTCTTTATTTTCAATAATTTTGTCAGGGATATTGTTTGTTGGCGCACTAAGCTCTATAACTTTTCCTGTACTTTTTTCAGAACCAAATAATATATCAAGGCTTTGAAACCAACTGTTTTTTTTATTATCTCTTATAAAGTTCAATGATTTGTTTACACTAATTCGATAAAGCCACGTAGAGAGTTTTGATTCTTTCTTGAATCTATGTAGTGACCGGTGTACTTCAATAAATACTTCCTGGGCAATATCCTCGGCATCCTCTCGATTATGAACAAAACCATAGCATGTATTTACAACCATTAGCTGATAATTATTAACTAAGGTTTTAAACCCGATTGGATTATTATTTAAAATATGATTAATTATTTGAATATCTTCCATTAATTTACCTACTTCATTAAGCTTAGAGTAAATTCTGCCAAAAGCTTGATATAAAGATAAGACACTAATCTTTAAAATTTCTTGCGAAAAAATATTTAATTTTTATTTTGGAAATATACTAAAGTTTGAAAACCCTTAAAAATCCTTAAAATATGTACATTTTCTTACAAAATTGAATAAAAAATATACTTTTGTCGTTCTTTTTTCAAAAAAACTTAAAAAACTAAATAAGTATAATTTAAAAAATAGTAAAATGAGAATATTAATAATATTTATTGCATTGTTTCTTATTTCTGGAATTTCATTAAATGCACAGTCTGACACATTAGTTGATGTAAGAGATGGAAAAATATATAAAACCACTCAAATAGGCCAGCAGATCTGGATGGCTGAAAACCTTAATTTCAAAACAGAGAAATATTCGTATTATTATGCTAGTAAAGCAGAAAACGGTGAAAAATATGGTCGTTTATATCGATGGGAATCAGCTGAAAAAGCTTGTCCTACAGGTTGGCACTTACCAACAGATGAGGAATGGCAGGTTCTTGAAAAAGAACTTGGGATGACTGAAGAACAGGTGGCAAAAGAAAATACCTGGCGAGGAACTGATCAGGCAATAAAATTAGTGTCGGATACTTCTCTTAATTTTATTATGTTGTTTGGTGGTTATCGTAATCCGCCTTCAAATAGTTTTCTTATTGGGATGCAATCATTTTTTTGGACAGCAACTGATACGGAAGCACATGCCTGGTACAGACAAATGCGTGATGGGAGTGGACAAATTTTTAGAAGAACACGTCCAAAGTCATGGGGAATGTCAGTGAGGTGTGTTAAGGATGAGGAAAATAATTAGTATGTTAAAATACATGTAGTTAAAAATAGACAAAGCCCAAGAATTTTAAACTTTGGGCTTTGAATTATATGAATAACAGGTCTTTGACCTTATTTTTTGAAATAATCTGAAACAATCAGGTCTTTTGTTCCGTGTCCCCAACTGTAAAAGCCTTCTCCTGATTTAACACCAAGGTTGCCGGCAGTTACCATATTTATTAATAAAGGCGATGGTGCGTACTTATCGTTACCCAAACCTTCATAAAGCACCTCCATAATTGACAAGCAAATATCAAGACCAATAAAATCAGCTAGTTGAAGTGGTCCCATTGGATGTGCCATGCCTAACTTCATTACGGTATCAATTTCTTCAACTCCTGCAATTCCTTCATTTAGGGTAATAATTGCCTCGTTAATCATAGGCATTAAAATACGGTTTGCAACAAAACCAGGGTAATCATTAACCTCAACAGGTGCTTTGCCTAGTGATTTTGAAGTTTCCATAATGGTTTTTGTTACCTCGTCACTGGTTTTATATCCACGGATAATTTCAACCAGTTTCATAATAGGTACCGGGTTCATAAAGTGCATTCCAATTACTTTGTCTGGCCTTTTGGTTTGTGCTCCAATTTTTGTAATGGAAATTGAAGAGGTATTTGATGCTAAAATACATTCGGGCTTGCAAACTTCGTCAAGTTCTTTAAATATTTTAAACTTGATATCCGGGTTTTCTGTTGCTGCTTCAATAACTAAATCTGCTTTGGCAACTCCCTTACTAATAGATGTGTAGTTAGTAATGTTCGCTAAAGTAGCATCTTTATCAGCTTCTGAAATTCTTTCTTTTTTTATTAAGCGGTCAAGGTTTTTTGTTATCGTAGCTAATGCACGTGTTAATGCATCCTGATTAATATCAATTAGTGCTACCTTATAATCATTTTGTGCAAATACATGGGCAATTCCGTTACCCATAGTTCCTGAACCAATTACTGCAATATTTTTCATTTATATTTATTATTAAATTGTTTATTTAAATAAGTTAGTAATGTCCTTAATTATTTGTTAGTGAGGGCGTGGCTTGTAAATTTAGCGTAAAATATATTTATTGCTATATACTTTTTGCCAATGAGCATATTCTCACTTTTCAGGTTTAAGGATGTATTAGAATTTTTAAATTACATTCCTATCATGGTTTTAATTACATTATCTGCACCATCAGCAATATTTAGTATGGTTGCATCAAGCATATAACAGGGGGTTGTTACCAGCTTAAAGGCTTCGTCAATAACTACCTCACCATGTGTGGTTGTTTTATGCGTAGCTCCCATTTTTTCAATAGCCTCGGCAGTTTCTTTATCACTACCAATAGTCAGTTCTGCACCTTGTAATACTTTAGCCATAATAGCAGGCGAAATACATAAAGCACCAATTGGTTTACCAGCTTTTACCATAGCCAGTATCGATTTTTCAACATCTGGATTAACGGTACAATCAGCACCGTCAAAAGCAAAACTTGAAAGATTTTTTGCAGCACCAAATCCACCGGGGAATATAATGGCATCAAAACCAGCGGCATCAAATTCGCTAAGTGCTTTGATATTTCCTCGGGCAATTCTAGCCGATTCAATTAGTACGTTTCTGCTTTCTTTCATCTCTTCACCAGTGATATGATTAATTACATGATGTTGTGGGATGTCTGGTGCAAATATTTCATATTCACCACCATTTTTCATAATGGCATAAAGTGTCATGGTTGCTTCATGAATTTCAGCACCATCATACACTCCGTTGCCTGATAATACAACTGCAAACTTTTTCATAGGTCTTATTTTTAGGTTTGAAAATGTTCTTTTGCTCTTGAAGAGATATCATACATAAAGTCTCTACAGTGTTTTACAAATATACAAAATCTATACTAGTTTACAGGGCTTATGTCTAATAACACCTATTCAATTTATACTTAACAATTTTGAATTTTTAGGAACAACTATTGAAATATTGCTCACACACAATTTAGCCAGTTCTATTTTTTATTAATTGTCTGCTTGAGTATCGCCACGCAGAATCCTAAATCTTTTTCGTGATTCGGTTATATAAATACTACCCGGATAATCAAAGATTATTTTCTTGTAATATTTCATTGCTTCTTCTTCATTATTTTTCTGATAATCATAAATTTCAGCTAATTTATAAATAGCATCATCGCCAAGTAGATCATATGCATAGGCTGCTTCAATTTTTTTCAAATTATCAATGGTTTTATCAGTATTACCTTGTTTTTCAAATATTTTTGCTTTTAGAAACAAAACATCATCAATTAGAGAACTTGATTTATAGTGATTTTCCAGTGTATCTAATACTTGTAGAGCCTGTTCTTCTTTATTTTGTTCAAGGTACATCTCTGCTCGTGAAAAATATTTCAGAGCTGAATTTGTTGTATCAACATCAATATTATCTTTAATCAACATTGATAAATAAAAAGCATCATTTGCAATAAGCTGTGATGTACTTCCCTTTAAAATATCTAATTGCGCCTGTGCCCAGTCAAAATCTCCCATATAAAATGCCAATTTTGCCCGTTTGAACCTTGCTTCGTAACCGATTGCATTTCCTTTGTTCATTTTTTCAGCCTGTGCATATTCAATGGTAGCTTCCCAAACATTATCCTGTAGTAGTAGAATATCAGCTAGTTCAATTTTGCAAGCACCTTTTAATAAGGGCTTCAAATCAGGAAGCTGAATTACTGATTTCAACATACTTATCGCTTCGGAACTTTTATTTAAATAAAATGCTTGTAAGTGAGCAAAATCTTTAATCAGGCCAATGGTCATATAATTTCTTCCAAATTCTTCAATCGCATCAAGGTATTGTTTTTCAAGGTTTTCAATTTGATCCTGACTTTTAATCTGTCCTTTTTCCACTTGCGTATATAATACATTTAAATAAGCTAGTTTCGCATCGCGGTAATAGGAAGAGGCTTTATTTTTTTTAATAACATACTGGTAGGCTTCTTTAGCAGTTTCGTACATTCCATTTGATGCTGCAAAACCTCCTAGTTCTACTAAACGTCTTCCTCCTTCTTTTAATCTTCTGTCCAGTGCTTTAGCCTGAATTACTGCATTCTTAAAATCTTTTTCCTGTACATAATACCAAATAAGCATATCATTATAAACATAAGCTCCGGAATTTTTTTGAATTCGCTTTATTAAGCTTCGCTTTAAAATATATTTAAAGTTTTCATCATAATTAGAATTCATTCTTGATTGTAAATAACCTGTTACAGTTCGTTGTGATTCTGGTTCTTCAATAAGTAAATCAAGATATTCATCAATAAGCTCCTGGCTTTTACGTTGATATGCATAAACATTGGCCAGTTCATAATGAAATCGATAGGATATTAGTTTTCGTCCTTTTAAATATGTTGTTTCTGCATAGTTAAATTCTCTTTTAGATAAAAATGAACTTCCAATTCTATTAATCATATTCCGGTTTGCCGGGATGTTTTTTATAACATATTGATATTGCTGTTCAGCCTTTGATTCCTCTTTTTTAAGCTTGTAAATATTTCCTAAATCAATATAGTTTAAAAGATCTTGCTTGTTTTTCCTAATTTGTTTTTTTATCATTTTTTCAGCCTGATCATAATCTTTGAGCTCAATTTGGCATTTAATCATGTAATTAAGATAATTTCGGGAACGTGTTTGCTTGTATAAGCTCTCAAATTCAACATAGGCTTTTTGATATTCTTTACTTTGTAGATATTCATAAGCTAACTGAACTTTTGATTGTGCTTGTGCAGTAATTTTATGGAAAACTAAAAAGTTGAACATCAATAATGCAAGTGCAATATTTATCAATTTGTACATAACCTGATTAATTCATAAATTTATTAAATACTTTGTTAATTATTTGTCAATATGTACCTTAAACCCAAATAGTAAAAATATTAAAAAA
>JAOZNO010000168.1 GCA_029933755.1 Bacteroidales bacterium
GCAAAATAAAAAAGGTAATACTGTTTCAAATCTTTCTTCAACACGTGCATTAAAGGACATTAGTGATAAGCATGGTGTTAATTATTTTTCTTCGGCAGTTGGAGAGGTTAATGTGGTAACCACCATGAAAAAAGAGCAAGCCATTATTGGTGGTGAGGGCAATGGTGGAATTATTTACCCTGAGTTACATTATGGTCGAGATTCTTTGGTAGGTATTGCCTTATTTTTATCACATTTAGCAAAATCAAAGAAAAAATGCTCTGAATTAAGAGTAGAATATCCAAATTATTTTATCTCGAAAAACAAAATTCAATTAAGTCCTGAAACTGATGTTGAAAATATCTTGCAAAAGATTAAACAGAGTTATGAAAATCAAGATGTAAAACTTAACACCATTGATGGAATTAAAATTGATTTTAAAAATGAATGGGTACAGCTTAGAAAATCGAATACCGAACCCATTATAAGAATTTATGCAGAAAGTAAAACAGAAGAAAGTGCTAATAAACTAGCTACAAAAGTCATTAAAGAAATTGAGGAATTATTTTAGGTCTTAAACAGATATTTAATATACTTATTTTGTGAGATTACTATGTTTTAATGAATTAGTCATTTTGCTTTGCTATCATTTATTGTCATTAGTTATTGACTAAATATTGAGAATAAACTTCGACCATATTGATTCATGCCCTATTGATTCATATATTATTGATGAATCCGCAGAGGCAATGCGTAAATATTTTTCAAACCCAAACAGTTTTCATGAACTTGGAAGAGCAGCAAAAGCAGAAAATGAGGAGTCAAGAAATGGTTTTGCAGAATTGTTAAATGTACAACCAAATGAGCTATTTTTTGTAAATGATTCTATTTCCCAAACAAAGCGTTTAATTGATTATTGCATTCTTATTTTAGATATAGAGCATATAGTTACATCAAAATTTGAGAATGTTAGTGTATTAAGTTATTTAGAAGCTCTTGAACAGGGCAAAAAAGTAAAATTAAGTTTTATAGAAACAAATTCAACTGGTGAAATTGACATTACTAAATTTGAGAGATTACTTGATAATGACACATCTACTTTAGTAAGTCTTTCACATGCAAATGAGCACAATGGTTTGCTTTTACCAGTTAAAGATATACTTTATAATTGTCAGATTAATAACGTTTTGTTTCATTTAAATATAAAACTAACGATTGGAAAATACGATATTGATATTCAGAAAATTAAAGCGGATTTCATATCTTTTGATTTCAGTTCAGAATATGGCATTAAAAATAGTGGTGTTTTATTTCTAAATCAATCTATAAAAATACCTGATAATACTTTTTATATATTAAGAAATACATTAAAAGATGATGAACAAATTAACACCCCATCAATTAATGCTATTTACAGAACATTTTCAAATTCTATAAATAATTTACAGAAGTATAAAGAACAAATTATGGAACTCAGGGAATATTTTATTTCAAAATTTGCCAGCAACTTTAATTTAAAACACATGTTGGATTCATACCATAAAAAAGGACTTTTTACGACACTAAGCTATTATTTAACACATGAACAATTTGGAAACTATATTGCTGAAAAATTAGATATTAATAAGATTGCGGTTGGCAAAACTAATCATCCTTATAGTAATCAAACAAAAAAGGGAGAATACATTCGGTTTTCTTTTGGCAAGGGCAATTCAATACGCGATATCGACTTTTTACTTAGTAAGCTCAAAGAACTACATAAAGAAAATATAATTACAAACTCAAATATTATTAAACCATAATTATTATGGAAAAAGGCATAAAAACATTCTTTTTAGAAAACCTGAACATCTTTTTACTTTTAAGTATTTTAGGATTGTTTTTCATAAATCCATTCCTTCAGGATATAACAGGGAGAGCATATTCACGAACGATCCTTTTTACTATTATTTTTCTAAGTTCAGCAGTGGCAGTTCGGGTAAAACGGCTGTTTACGATTGCATTATTACTATCAGCTTACGTTTGGTTAGAGCTTCTTTTTTTTGACACAGCTGATAAATATGATCTTAGCTTTTTCATTATCATTATTTATTTTATTTTCATTTTAATCAGATTAATCATTCAAATAATCAAAACAAAATACATTAACGCTGAAACAATTATGGAATCAATAAACATTTATTTATTGATTGGTACAGTTGGTGCTATAGTATTAAATTTAGTAAATCATTTTATTCCGGGCTCTATAAGTGCAATTCCACCTTCAACTACAAATTTTCATGAATATCTTTATTTTAGCTTTGTATCTTTAACGACACTAGGATATGGTGACATTAGCCCCACACTCCCTTTGGCTAAATCAATAGTTGTTGTTTTAGCCATAATAGGCCAATTTTATTTTGCCATTATTATGGCATTTTTAATTAGTAAAATGTTTTCTCAAAAACAAAATTCGTAAATGCAATTTACACTGGTAATTAAACGACCTAGACAGCATCCATTCAATCAAGTTACTAAACTGAATGGGTACAGAACCAAATATTGACGACATTCCGAAAAGCCGCTAAATACAGAAAATTACACATTTCGGAGCATACTCAATATTGAAATTAAAAAAACGTTATCAATAAACTCAATAACGTCCTCTTTATTAAACAGTTAAGCCAATAGCTTATACGATTAATCTAAATCCTCAAACTCAACTTTTGTAAAGCTCTCTTTTCCACTATCTTCCGACGCAACCATTTCATGATCACCCTTTTCTTTTTTGATAAATTCAACAACTTCACTTAATCCTGCACTGAATTTTTCAAAGTCTTCTTTATACAAAAATATTTTATGCTTCTCTATCTGGAAACTACCATCTTGTTCATAGCGCCTTTTGCGCTCTGTTATAGTAAGGTAGTAATCATCTTTCCTTGTGGCTTTCACATCAAAAAAATAAGTCCTTTTTCCAGCTCTTACAGCTTTTGAAAAAATCTCTTCTCTTTCGTAACCCTCTTTTTTTTCAAATTCATCCATACTCACATCAAAATAAGATTAATAAAAATTTTTGTAATAATATCTTAAAAATAGAAACTTTGCAAATTTAACAGCCAAAATTAAAATAAAAAATTTTATTGTTAATATCAGTTAAATAATTTCAGAAAAGGATTTTTTCTAACTACTTTTGTCGCCTCAAACTTATCTACAAAGGTTCTTTAAATGATTAGCAGAAGATTAATAAGAATTAAGGCTCTACAAATATTATATGCCTCTTCCAGAAAAAATGACATCAGCTCAACAAATGCTGAAAATGAGCTTTTTCATAGTATTGAAAAATACTATGACTTGTATAATTTACTAATTTTACTTATCATTGAAATAGTAGATTTAGAAATCCATAATAATAATTTTAAGCGTAATAAAAAACAACCAACACCTAGTGACCTAAACCCAAATTTAGGTTTACAGGATAATCTTTTTGTAGAAAAGCTAAGATCTAACATAGAACTTTCCGTTAAGCTTGAAGAAAGGAAGCTCAGTTGGAAAATCCATAAAGATTTTATAAAACAGCTTTATGCAGATTTTATTAAATCGCAAACTTACATTGATTTTATTGAACAGGATGAAAGATTGTTTAGTTCTGATCAAGAATTAGTTATTCGATTCTATTCTGAATTTCTTGCAGAAAATGATCTTTTCATTGAATTTTTGGAAGAAGAAAATATATATTGGAATGATGATTTTAACTTTGCATTAGTCATGATGATAAAGACAATCCAGAATTTTAAATCATCAAGTAGTGAAAACACCAAACTGCTACCGCTGTACAAAAACGATGACGACCGAGAATTTGCAAAAAGACTAATCAGAAAAACAATTGTAAATAAAACAGATTATACCAAACTAATTGAAAAGCATACAAAAAACTGGGATACTGAAAGAATTGCACAAATAGATTTACTTATTTTACAATTGGCAATTGCTGAAATTCTTGAATTTGAATCTATCCCGATAAAAGTTTCATTAAACGAATATATAGAGATTTCAAAATTTTACAGTACAGAAAAAAGCAAAACATTTATCAATGGGCTGCTTGACAAAATCACAAAATCGCTAAAAGAAGATAAAAAAATACAAAAAATCGGAAGAGGGCTTATTGAAAAATAAACATAGTAGTAAAATAATAATTTATTTATTTTATACAGTAGGCTATGATTTTTGTTTCTTTGCAATAAAGAGATATTAATATAACAAGAGATATGATTCACAAATTAGATCTTATAATACTTATGATACTTACTGTATCAATATCCTGCAGTAATTTTGATAAAGAAACGGAACAAGATGAAAATTCTAATAATATTGACAAAAATGCAATAACATTAATTGAATTTGAATCAAAAGAATTTGATTTTGGAACAATTACAAGTGGTGAAAATGTTTCACATCGGTTTAAATTCAAAAATACAGGGAATTCAAACCTGTATATTATTGAAGTAAATGCAGATTGTGGTTGTACAATTGTTGAGTTTAGTAAAGAGGCAATTTTGCCAGGAAAGGAATCATACATAGAAACAGTATTTAACAGCAGCAGTTATCATGGTTTACAAATTAAAAACATAAAAGTACTATCTAACACCAAACCATCTGAAACAGAGTTGATAATTGCTGCAACAGTTAAAAGTTCAGAAATTTAAGTTTAGTATTAATATAATTGAAGTAAAAATTAAAAAAAATGATTGATAATTTATTATTTGTATTGTTAATGACCCCTCAGGAGGGCGATAATCCGTTGGTGTCTTTATTACCCCTTGTTTTAATTGTTGTGGTATTTTATTTCTTTATGATAAGACCACAAATGAAAAAACAAAAAGATTTAAGATCGTTTAGAGAAGCAGTAAAGAATGGCGATAAAATAATGACAATTGGTGGAATTCACGGAAAAATTGTTGAAGTTTCTGACCAAACGGTTATTGTTGAAGTAGAAAATAAAATGAGATTAAAAGTTGATAAATCAGCTTTAGTTACTGACTCTTCAGCAATGTTAGGTCAAAAATAATTACTATAAACAGTCCTCAGGCATCTTCTGAGGGCTGTTATTGTAACTGGAGAAACTGCATACACACAAAAAAATAAGTACTAATCATTATTCAAAATTTTGATTGAACAATATTGGATAAAACTAATAAAAAGGATTAAAAGGGTAAAACTAAACCCAAATAGTTTTATTTTTTTCTTTTTCTTACTGGTATCTGCGATTTTTTGGTTTTTCAATGCTTTAAGTAATGATTATGTTGCGACTATAAAAGTTCCTGTCCAATTTATAAACCTTCCCGAGAACAAGCTTACTGCGGGAAAAACACTTTCCCATGTTGAAGTAAAAATAGCGGCTACCGGATATTCCTTTCTAAAATATAAATCCGGCACATTTAATAAAGCATTAATTAATCTGCAACTTCATAGCATCTATAGGATAACAGAAAACAATGATAAGAGATTTTATCTTTTAACAAGTACTATTAAAAATGAAATTGCAGGTTTGCTTGATGGAGCTACTGAAATTAAAAGCATAAGCCCTGACTCTATTATTTTTGAATTAGATGAAGTAGTAAAGAAAAAAGTTCCTGTAATCAAGAATTTTCAGGTTAATTACCGTAAACAGTTTATGCTAAAAGATAAAATGAGGATAGTCCCTGATAGTATTTTTATTCGGGGAATACAATCCTTATTGGACACTATTGATTTCGTTTATACAGAACACACTGTTTATAACGATATACATGACTCATTAGAGCTTGATATCAAGTTAAAAAAAATGACGGGCGTAGCATTCTCAAAGAATATCGTAAAGTGTAATATTCCTGTTGAAGAATTTGCTGAATTAAGCTTTATTCTGCCAATTGATGTTATAAATAAGCCTAAGGATTTTAACTTAAAATTATTCCCATCAGAGGCAAAAGTTATTTGTACAGTGGGTTTTAGCCAATACAGACAGGTATTTAAGCAACAATTTAGATTTATTGTGGATTATAATGATATTAAGAACAAACCTGACCGTATTAGGTTGAACCTGGATAAATTCCCGGAGTATGTTAGCACAGTAAGATATTATCCTATTTCAGTTGAATATTTAGTTGAAGAAAATGATTAAAGTTGGTCTAACGGGAGGAATAGGAACAGGGAAATCATACGTGTCTTTAATTTTTAAAGCATTTAATATCCCTGTTTACAATTCAGATATTGAAGCAAAAAAACTTTACTATCTTAATGATGTCCAACTTGAAATGGAAGCTGCTTTTGGAAAACAAGTCTATCTATCAACAAGAGAAATTAACAAGGAGTATTTATCGAAATTAATTTTTAAAGATAAAAATGCATTAAAAAAGGTAAATTCGATAATTCATCCAAGAGTAAAATCCCATTTCTCAGAATGGTTAAATGCATACAACAAAGCCCCTTACATTATTAAGGAAACTGCTATACTTTTTGAAAGTGGCGCATACAAACAAACTGATAAAAACATTGTTGTAACAGCACCTGAGAAAATCAGGCTACAAAGAGTTCAGAAAAGAGACCGTATTTCTGAAACTCTGATAAAAAAGAAAATGGCAAACCAAATGTCTCAATCAGAATTAATAAAAAGAAGTGATTTTGTAATTATAAATGATGAAAAACAAGCTTTATTACCTCAAATTAACAATATTCATCAAATATTTTTAAATCTTTAAATATAATTCTTCAAATTTGAATATTAATATGGACAATTACAAACTTAAAAATACAAACTCAATTGGCTGGACAATTTTGGGAGTAATTGGTGGAGTAGCTGTACTCACAGTCTCAGCAATTTCAAGCTTAATTAAAAATAAAAAAGAAATTATTACGGAAAAACAAAAGGAACTAATTGCATTTTCAGTAATATTTAGTGAGTTTATTAAACGTAGTAAACAAAATCTGGTAGACGAAACAAAAAAAGTTGAAATCTTTTTAGATGACAAAATTAGCAGTTCAGGCTTAAAAGATATTAAGATATTTATTAATGAGTTATTAACTAAAAGAAGTTTTGATTCTGAGACTTTTGCGGAACTGTACAAGAACATGAGTTACTCTGTTCGTTTACAAATGTTTAGAGTTCTAGTATCGTATCAAAAAGATAAAGCACAATATAAAGAAGCTGAACACAGTTTAAAAGAAATAGCCCAATTACTTGGATTGAATCAAAAAGATTACCAGTCGGTTTTAGCGATGAACAATCCAGGCTTAAAGTCAGCATACAAAGTACTTCAGATTGATGAAAGTGCAAGTTTTGATGAAATAAAAACCTCTTTTAGGCGTTTATCCAAACTGTATCATCCTGACAAAGTAGAGCATTTGGGCAAAGAGTTTAAAAATG
>JAOZNO010000985.1 GCA_029933755.1 Bacteroidales bacterium
TGCGTTTTGGAACGGATGTGCGTTGGGGAGAAGTAACTAAAGTTAATTTTACGAGCAGACCATTCAGAGTTATTGTTGATGATGAAAAACAAATTGATGCTGAAACAGTTATTATTTCAACCGGTGCTACTGCCAAGTATTTAGGTATGGAGTCTGAAAAGAAATATAAAGGCTTTGGTGTTTCTGCATGTGCTACTTGTGATGGTTTTTTCTATAAAGGAAAAGATGTAGCTGTTGTTGGTGGTGGTGATACTGCGTGTGAAGAAGCTACTTATCTTGCTGGTTTGTGTAATAAAGTATACATGATTGTACGAAAAGATTATTTAAGAGCTTCAAAAGCAATGCAAAAGAGAGTGAAAAACACAGCGAATCTTGAAGTTTTATTTGAGCATAACACAAAAGAAATTACAGGTACTAATGTTGTTACAGGTCTTACTTTGGTGAAACGAATGGGTAAATCAGATGAAGAGGAAGTGAAAATTAACATTGATGGCTTCTTTTTGGGTATTGGTCATAAGCCAAATTCTGACATTTTTAAAGGATATATAAATGTTGATGAAAATGGTTATATTAAGACTATCCCGGGAACAGCAAAAACAAATATCGAAGGTGTTTTTGCTTGTGGTGATATTCAGGATCCAACATATAAACAGGCCATAACTGCTGCTGGTTCAGGATGTATGTCTGCATTAGATGCTGAAAGGTTTCTTGGCGAGCAAATTTAAAGCGTGAGAAATGACAAAATATTAAGGTGGATTTATTCCACCTTTTTTTATGGAGAAAAGTAAAGACTCATAAAGTCTTTGTAACTTATCTAATGTTAAAAATAATCATTAATGTTTCATCTCTAAATAATCACAACTTACAATCACTCTAGTTCTAAGCCCACAATCAAAATGTCATCTAATTGATTTTCTTCACCTTGCCACTCATTAAGTGTGTTGCTGAGTAATTGTTTTTGTTTTGCCATTGGGTTTTTATGGATTTTCAATATTAAGTTTTTGAAGGCTTTTACCATAAATTTTCTATTGTCAGGCCCGCCAAGTTGATCCATATAACCATCTGAAAACATGTATAATTTATCTCCTGCATTTAATTTTAGACTATGATTTGTAAATGGTTTTTCTTTCCAGTGAATAGATAAAGGTTGTTTGTCGGCATAGATTTGTGTAAGTTCGGTTTGTTTTGTGTTTCTAATAATATAAAGCGGATTGTATGCACCACTATATTGTAGCGAATTATCTTTGATATCTATTATACAAAGAGCCATATCCATTCCATCTTTAGCTTCATCTTTTTTTCCAGTTTGTTTCAGGGCGCCCTTTATAAGGATTCTAAGTTCTTCTAATATGTCACTAGCTTTAATTTTTGAAGAATAGCCAAGTTTACTAATTGTTTCATTTAAGAATGCCGTACCTAGCATGCTCATGAATGCACCGGGGACTCCATGTCCGGTAGAATCTGCTACTGCAATTACAAGTTTCCCTTCATTTATTCCGTTGTCAATATATTTATACCAGTAAAAGTCACCACTTACAATATCTTTAGCTTTAAAAAATATAAAGTTCTTAGGTATTTTACTTGATAATACATTGTTTTGAGGTAGAATTGCATTTTGGATCTTTTTTGCATAAAAAATACTGTCCGTAATATCTCTATTTCTACGTTCTAATTCTTTTTGGTTTAATGATATTTCTTTATTTGCATCAGCCAA
This sequence comes from Bacteroidales bacterium, assembly GCA_029933755.1. Classification (GTDB taxonomy): domain Bacteria; phylum Bacteroidota; class Bacteroidia; order Bacteroidales; family NBLH01; genus NBLH01. Next base: position 1,715 of record JAOZNO010000985.1, read on the forward strand.
AAATTCGGCTTGTGTCTGAATTTCTTCTTTTTTCAGGCCAAGATCTTCATGAAGTATTTTTAGGTCGTTATGGGCATTTTTTAATTTTTGACGACTAAGAAATATAAATCCGGTTAAGAATATAAAGAAAAGTATTCCTGCAAGAAAAGCATAGT
>JAOZNO010000169.1 GCA_029933755.1 Bacteroidales bacterium
TGCGGTTTAGATTTATTGCACGCCCCCGATAAAAATACGGGGCAGGCTTTGAATTTGAACTTTCTAGTTCAAACTTTCGACTTTATGGACACGCACTATTTAGGGTTTTAAATATATGTATAAAAAAATGGCTGCAGTATTAGTCCCGCAGCCATTCCCAAAATCAATGTTTAACCCTAAAATTAACCTAATGTTTAATCACCTCTGCACTTATCTTTCCCCTCTTTTGCAACAAGCATTTTTTATAAGATATAAAACTGCTGTTTTAGATTTCTTTGTTCAAATGTAGTACAGTAATTAAAGATGTTAAGGTGTTTATTTAAAGTCTGTTTAGATTGAAATAAAATAGCAAATATCTAATTGTCTAATAATTCATGAGTTACTAGTGCTAATTTGTATTTCGCTATTTTCAAATTATCTTTTATTTTATGTTTTATGGAGCTTCAATAAAAGCTAATCAGCTTATATTTTTAATATTTTCTGAAAATAGTCTATTGTTTTCAACAAGCCTTCTTCTAAATGAATATTGGGTTCCCAACCATTTAACTTTTCTTTAGCCAGTGTAATATCTGGTTTCCTTTGAGTCGGATCATCTTGTGGCAAAGGAAGATGAATTATTTTTGATTTTGAACTGGTTAATTCAATTACTTTCAAAGCTAATTCATTTATTGTAAACTCATTTGGATTACCAATATTAACCGGACCCAAAAAATGATCATCAGTATTCATCATCCTAATCATCCCCTCTAAAAGATCATCAACATACTGAAAGCTTCTTGTTTGACTACCATCACCGTATATTGTTATATCCTCATTATTTAATGCCTGAACAATAAAATTAGAAACAACACGTCCATCATTTGGATGCATTTTAGGGCCGTAAGTATTAAAAATCCTTATAATTTTAATTCGCACATCATTTTGAACCTGATAATTCATAAATAATGTTTCAGCACAACGTTTTCCCTCATCATAACAAGCACGTGTGCCAATAGGGTTAACATGTCCCCAGTATGATTCAGGCTGTGGATGAACGGTTGGGTCTCCATAAACCTCACTCGTTGAGGCTTGTAATATTTTTGCATTTTTCCTTTTAGCAAGTCCTAAAACATTTATTGCACCCATTACAGATGTTTTTATCGTTTTAATACCATTCTGCTGGTAATGAATTGGTGATGCAGGACATGCAAGATTGTAAATTTCATCAACTTCCAAATAAAAAGGCATAGTAACATCATGCCTTATAACTTCAAAATATTTATTATCCATTAAATGAATAATATTTGATTTTGAACCGGTAAAATAATTATCCAGTGCGATTACATCGTTTCCTTCATTTAATAATCGTTCACATAAATGAGAGCCAATAAAACCGGCACCACCTGTAACAAGGATTCTTTTCATAAGTTTATTTTTCGAGCTTTATTAAAAAAAATATTATGCCTTTATTGTTTTTCGGCCTATACTATAATAAGTAAATCCGAATTCTTTCATTTCATTAGGTTCATATATGTTACGACCATCAAAAATAAGCTTGTTTTTTAACAATTTTTCAATAACTTTATAATTAGGAATCCTAAATTCATTCCATTCAGTTAATAAAATTAGGGCATCGGCATCTACTAAAGCATCATACTGATCTTGTGCGTAATATACTTTGTCACCAATCATTTTTTTGGTTTCATCCATTGCTACAGGGTCATAAGCTTTTACTGTGGCACCTGCTTCAACAAGGCTGTCAATTAGTACCAAAGATGGTGCTTCTCTCATGTCATCTGTATTTGGCTTAAATGATAAGCCCCAAAGAGCAAAGGTTTTACCTTTTAAATCGTTATTAAAATGCTTGCTGAGTTTAGCAAACAAAACTGATTTTTGTCTGTTATTAACATTCTCAACAGCTTTTAAAATATCCAATGAGTAATTATTCTCATCCGATGTTTTAATTAGCGCTTTAACATCTTTTGGAAAGCAGGAGCCACCATAACCTGCCCCCGCATAAATAAATTTAGGGCCAATTCTAGAATCTGAACCGATACCTCTACGAACCATATTTACATCTGCACCAACAATTTCACACAGATTTGCAATGTCATTCATAAAGCTAATTTTTGTAGCGAGCATTGAATTTGCAGCATATTTTGTTAATTCCGCAGATGGGACATCCATAAATAGTATAGGATGATTATTTAACAGGAATGGTTTATACAATCTTCTCATTAATTTTTCAGCCCTTTCTGAGTCTATTCCTATAACAATTCTATCTGGTTTTAAAAAGTCATCAATTGCATTACCTTCTTTTAAAAATTCAGGATTTGAAGCTACATCAAATGGGATGTCCATGCCTCGTTTGTCAAGTTCTTCCTGTATTGCTGCTTTAACTTTATTTGCTGTACCTATAGGAACCGTGCTTTTTGTTACCATTACAAGATAATCAGTCATGTTTTGACCAACTTCCCTTGCTACTGCAAGAACATATTTCAAATCAGCACTACCATCTTCGTCTGGTGGCGTTCCAACTGCACTGAAAACTACCTGACAGTCTTTAAGGCTATCCTTTAAACTAGTGGAAAACTTCAAACGTTTTTTTTCTACATTCCGTTGAATCATAGTTTCTAAACCAGGTTCATAAATTGGAACAATTCCGTTTCTTAATCCATTAATTTTTTTCTCATCAATATCAACACATGTAACGTCAACACCTGTTTCAGAAAAACATGTTCCTGATACCAGTCCAACATAACCAGTTCCAACTATTGCTATCTTCATTCTGTATATTTTAGATTATATATTTTAGATAATTTATTTTGCGACAAATGTACTTAAGAAATAATAATTTTTAATGATAGTTATCACCATATTTTGATAAATATAGCTTTATCTTAGATTTTATTACTTTATATTTAAATTATAAACTAAATTAATTTAGACTATAAGCTAATATTCGTATCTTGCATAGCTAAACAAAAAAACGCTAAATTTACATTTTTGTATAGAGGTTTAGAGTGAGGTTTGTAAATTGGCAAAAGCAATAAATTGTAAACGCATGAAAGAAATTATCAGAAGGAAAAAATACCGTAAAAAAAATAAAAAAAATAAAACGGATTCAGGTATTGTGTTTTATATATTTCTTATCATCTTATTTATTGGATTTTATATCTATTTTAGCAACTTCTATTTTATAAAATAAATCTCTAAATTTTTTTTTATGACTTCAAGAAATATCCTATTCATTTTAATAGGAGTAGTTGGACTTTTATTATCGTGTAATTCTGAATCTAAGCATGCTGAATATGTTAAGTTAAGAATAATTGAAACAACAGATGTGCACGGTAGTATTTTTCCATATAATTTTATTCAGAACAAAGAGGCAAGCGGGTCATTGGCAAGTGTTTATTCGTATGTTCAAGAGCAGCGTGCAAATAAAAATATTGAAACTATACTTTTAGATAATGGTGATATTTTACAAGGGCAACCGGTAGTATATTATTCAAACTTTGAAAATACGGATAAAGAACATATTTGTGCTTCAGTTATGAACTATATGGAGTATGATGCGGCAACTGTGGGCAATCATGATATTGAAGCTGGACATCCTGTTTATGATAAATTGCACAAAGAATTTAAATTTCCATGGTTGGCAGCTAATGCAATCAATAAAAAAACAAAGAAACCTTATTTTAAACCTTATGTTATAATTAATCGTAAAGGAATAAAAATAGCGGTATTAGGATTAATAACTCCTGCTATTCCAAACTGGTTGCCTGAAAAAATCTGGCAGGGAATAGAGTTTGAGGATATGGTTGTTTCTGCACGGAAATGGATTGATTTAATTAATAAAAATGAAAAGCCTGATTTAATAGTAGGCTTATTTCATGCAGGAGTTGATTATAAATATAATAATCAAACGGATACTACTTTAAAAAATGAAAATGCATCTCAATTGGTTGCGAAGAAAGTGCCTGGATTTGATATTATTTTTACAGGACATGATCATAGAGAATATAATTTTTGGTTAAAAAGTTCTGATAGTTCTGATGTTCTTGTACTGGATCCACGAAGTCATGCGAGGTACATGGCTGTAGCAGATATTGAGTTTAGATGGGACAAAGAAAAAAACAAATATCATAAAAAAATTAAAGGAGATATCATATCAACTGATAATATCGAACCAGATTCAAGTTTTTTAAGAAAGTTTGAAGATTATTCGACTGAGATTAAAAACTATGTAAATAGAGAAATTGGAAACTTTACAAAAAGTGTTTCAAGTAAAGAGGCATTGTTTGGTAATTCAGAATTTGTAGATCTCATTCATAGGATTCAACTGGAAATTAGCAATGCTGATATTTCTTTCACTGCACCTTTAAGTTATAATACAGAGATAAAATCAGGTTCGGTTTATGTTCGGGATATGTTTAAATTGTATCGGTTTGAAAATCTTTTATATACAATGAAATTAAGCGGTAAAGAGATTAAGGCATATCTTGAATATTCTACTGATTTGTGGTTTAATGTGATGGCGAATAAAAACGATCATTTGTTAAAATTAGAAATAGCAGAAGATGGTAATGTACGTTTGGCTTCAGCGTATTATAACTTTTCATCGGCTGCCGGTATAAATTATACAATTAATCTAAAAGGAAAAAAAGGGGATAGGGTACAAATTAATGGATTATCAAATGGAGAAAGCTTTGAATTAGATAAGCAATATACGGTGGCTGTCAATTCCTATAGAGGAAATGGTGGAGGGGGGCATTTAACTGAAGGTTCTGGTATTCCGAAAGGCAAATTATCCTCCAGAGTAATTAATTCAACAGAGAAAGACTTAAGATTTTTTATGATTGAATGGATTGCCAAAAAGAAAAATATAACACCTGAAAAATATAATAACTGGCATGTAGTTCCTAAAGACTGGTGGGAGAAAGCTAAAGATAAGGATACTAAATTATTGTTTTCTGATAATTAATACTTGTAAGAAAAGTAGATATCAATTGAGCATTATATTATTTGTGGTAATGTGAAAGAAAACACCTTAAAAACAAATATGAAAACTATTTTAAAAAGTATGTAAAGTCAATTTATGAAATCGACTTTACATACTTTTTAATTCTATTGGCAAGAATATTATTTTTTAAAAATATCTAAAATTTAATTAGCCAATACTTTCTGTTGCGATTAATTCGAAATCCAAATCAATTAAATCATCATATTCTTCACCTGCTTCTTCTAATGCTTCATCATCTTCTGGAAAATACCATTTAATTAAAACATCATTGCCTGTTTCCTTAACAGCTTCAAGTTTTTGCATAATAATAAATAATATCTTAGACGAAGCTGTATTGTAATATTCTAAATTAAATTCAAATATGGTTTTCTCTAAAGGATTTTCCTTGTATTCATCCAGCCATTTCATCAGAGGTTGGTAGAACTCTACGACATTCTCAGGGCATGATTTGCCAGATAACATAAACTTTTTATTTTCAATATCTAATATTAGACCCGGGTTTAAACCAGACTCTTCGTATTTAAGAATTTCCATAATATTCAATAATTAACTTTTACTACTGATTTAAGACTGTACTATAAATTACAAGCTTCACAATAAAGTTATGCTTTAATGTTTGTTTACAAACTTTAATTAATAGCAAAGATACTTAAACTAAAATTTTAAAACAATTGTATTGCTCAAAAATCACAAGTTGAAGTTTTCTGCAAAGAAAATTATATTTTGCTAATTTTATATTTGTAGTCAGTTGCCGATATATTTAAAAGGACTTCTTTCTTAATTAATTTATAATTACGCCTTAGGAATTGTAAAATAAAATGTACTTCCTTTTTCTATTTCACTTTCAAGCCATATTTCCCCATCATTTTTTTCAACAAATTCTTTGCATAGAATAAGTCCTAAACCAGATCCTTTTTCTTTAGAACGGTTAATTTTTGTTTTGGAAAAACCAAAATCAAATATTGTTTCAATATATTCTGCTTTAACACCTATACCTTCATCTTTAATTGCAAATTGGTATTTTGAGCCTAAATCTTTACATGAAATAGTTATTTTTGACATTTCTGGCGAAAATTTCAGTGCATTATTAATAAGATTCCTAACAATACTATTCACCATATTTTTTTCTGCTAAAATGTAAATATCATTTTTAACTTCATTAATAATTTTAATTTTTTTCTTGTTCGAATTAATTTTTAAAAGATCAATATTCCGCTTTATTAAGTCTCTCATTTCTAATTTGCTTTTGCTAAACTCCTTGTGTTGAGTTTGTGACAATGACCATTGCAGCAAATTTTCTAATAAATCATACAACCGTTTAGCGCCATCCCTTATGTCTTTAATGAATTCTCGACGTTCTTTTTCTTCAAAGGTGTCATAATCATCATGAAGTAATTCAGTTAACGCCAATAATGGATTAAATGGATTTCTTAAATCATGGGCAATAATAGAAAAAAACTTGTCCTTTGTTTTATTTAGTACTCTAAGGTCTTCTTGTGATTTTCTTAAACGTTGATTGGCATCCTCAAGTTCCTGATTTTTTTCTTCTAGAATTTTATTAGTTTTTAATTTTACTAAAAAGCTGTAGATTGATGTTATTCCAAGAATAGCAAGTACAATCAATATAAAAAGAAAGCCATTAGTTCGCCAAAATGGTGGACTTACTTTTATTTTTACAGATACACCACGCTCGTTAAGTAGATTGTCACTATTCGTACCCCTCACTTTAAAAATATAGTCCCCGGGTTCAAGGTTCGTTATTGTGATGGATCGTTTACTTCCATAGCTTACCCAGTTATCATCCAAACCTTCAATTTTATATTCAAAGCTGTTCTCAGTAGGTTTTGTATAATCGAATGCTGCAAATTCTATGGTAATAATATTATTATTATAATCTAATTCTACGGGTTCTCTTATTTCCTGAAGAACAGATACAAAATTTGCTTTTTCTACCCATTTTTGATTCTTTAGTATTTTTACAGAAGTTATTACAATTAAAGGTTCATAAGTACTCAGTATTATTTCATCTGGGAAGAATGATACCATACCTAAATTAGTTCCAAAATATAATTTTCCTTCCATATCCTTATAGGTGGCTAAGTTAAATCCATCAGACACTAAGCCGTCAGTTATGTCAAAATTGATAAAGTTTTCATTAATATAATCAAATTTGGAAAGTCCATTAGAAGTGCTAATCCATAAATTCCCGGAATTATCTTCTAAAATCCCCATTATTTCATTGCTTGGTAAGCCATTATTTCGATAATATCTTTTAAATGATAAATCAGATGAATTAAATTTATTTAAACCATCTTTTGTTCCAATCCATAGTG
>JAOZNO010000170.1 GCA_029933755.1 Bacteroidales bacterium
ATGCAATTGATGATTTAGACTGGAATGAAATTGCAAAGGGAATGAATCAGTTAATGACTACAATTGCTGGATTTATATTTACTTTAATTCAAAAAACTTTCATTAATGTAGGCGTAATCTTTATCCATTTTTTCATTGTCATGTTTTTGCTATACTATTTACTAGCAGATGGAAAAACACTTATAGCTAAAATTCAATATTTACTTCCTTTAAAAGATTCTGACGAACAGGAATTATTCCATAAGCTTGAACAAGTTACGGATGCACTAGTTGTGAATACGTTTATGATTGGTATGATAGAGGGCACATTCGGTGGTATTCTGTTTGCACTTCTTGGAATCCCTTCGCCTTTTTTCTGGGGAACACTTATGGTTTTCTTATCAATAATTCCTCTTGTAGGAGCAAACTCTATTTTAGTACCAATGGCTATAGTACAGTTTGTTATAGGGAATTTTTGGACAGGAATGATTATCCTGGTGATTGGTGTTGGTGCAATACTAATTAATCAAAACATTGTAAGACCCAGGCTTGATGGACATAAAAGTGGGATGCATCCGGCAATTATGTTTCTTGCCAGTATGGGTGGATTAGTTTGGTTAGGTATTATTGGGTTTTTAGTAGGCCCTATGATGACTGCCTTGTTTTTAGTGTTATGGAATCAGTTTGGTGAAAAATATCAAAACAAACTTGAGGAATATAATAAAGGTTAATGAATAAAACCTTTATCAGAGAAATATACATGATCACCTTTTTTATAGTGGAAAGCTTTTTTATTTTTATCATAAAATTTATGATTCGTATCTAAAACTGCCAGCTGAACATTTCCTGACTCATAAAAAAGAACCTTTGTATTTTCCAGACAAAAAACAGGCTCGTTTTTTCCATTAGAAAAAGCATGAGGCCTGTAGATTATTGCCGATTGTACTTTCCCGGATTCAAAGAACTCTATCTTAGAAGCTTTTTTTGCATTTACCTCTTCTACCTTTCCATTAAAAAACATTTGATCCTTACGAAGATATGCACTTCTAACAATACCCGAATTAAAGAACTTCAGCTCTCTACGAATAAGACAATGTACAGTTGCATTTTTTCCATTAAAAAAATATTGATTTTCTGACAAAACACATGAAATTAACTTGCCATCTTCATTAACTTCCACTTTCTCGTTGCTCATACAATGCACCACCATATTTTTTCCATTATAATAATCTCTATTTGAGGTATTTACCTGAGAAAAGCTAATTATGGTACTAACAAACACAAAAAGTAATACTGAAAATATTTTCTTTATCATCATTCTTAAAATTAACATTTACACAAAACATGTCCTAGTTCAATCATGGTAGGTCTATCTGAAAAATAAAAGTATTTCAAAATAAACATATAAAAATAACTATAATCATTTAAAAACTCAATGATTTCTCTATTAAATAAACCTTTCACTACTAAAAAATATTGTACTTTAGCCAATGTATGAACTTTAGCAATCAATACAGCAATCCTGTAAGTAGAAAAATTACCATTGGTGCTTTTTTTATTAGCTTAGCTATAGGTGTTATTTTTTTTCAGGACTCTGATATGACAGCATTGTTCGTTTTCACTATAACTTTTATAAGTTTTGGTGCTGGAGAAGAAATTTTAATACTTTTTGCTGGTGAAGACTTGAAATTAGAAATACAAATTGGGAAAATAGGGATTTCATATCTGAAATTAGCCATATGCATATTCAGAAGCAACAGGGAAATTACAGACAATGACCTTAGTAGAATAGAAAAGTATATGAGTTCTGAATTTGACAAAGAAATTGGACAGGCTGCTAAAAACTTTATTCAGAAAAATAAATTTGAAAAATACACAACAAAACGTATTTGCAACGGTCTTCAAGATATAAAGCACTCGCACAAACTACAGTTTATATATCAACTTTTTGCTTTAGCATATACCAATAAAGAGTTTAATAAAAAAGAAGAGAGGGTTATCTTAAGGGTTTCAAATGAATTGCACATTAATATACGTCATTTTGAAAATATTAAATCAATGTTCTTAAAATCTGAAGAAAAGCGACAAAAAGGGTCATCACAATCATTCCATTCTTCACAAAAACGCAATAAAAAAATTAGAACCTTTTTCTCTGGCACTAGTTATGCGTACATGCAACTAGGTATTAGCCAAAACATATCAGATAGCGAGCTTAAAACTGTTTATCGTAATTTAGCAAAGAAATATCATCCTGACAAATGGGCTAAAATGGAAACTGCAGAACAGAAAAAAGCAAAAGAAGAATTTCAAAAAATAAATAATGCATATCGTTTAATTAAAAAAACAAGGAATCTGAAATAATGATAAATTTCTAAGCTCCGTATTTAAACTTTTAAAACATGTCAATATTTAAGAATATTTTCGCACAAAATAAAAAAACAGATGACAATGAAAATAAAGAATTGTTATTGCAGGATATTGATTATGCAATTTCTCAATGTAAAGAAGAAATTAAAAAATCAGATATGGAAATTGAAAAAATAAAAAAGTGGATAGCTGAAGTAATTCATGAAAACTTTCATGTTCCCGGAGACTTTTGGTATGAAGAGCTGAACAATTTTAATAAAATCAAAGCAGATAAAGAGAACCAGACTGTTAATCAGGAAGTTATAATTAAAAGTGACGAATTAATAAAAGAATACCAATCACAAATAAAATTCAGGGAAACAAAAATTAAGCTAAACGAAATGACAATTACTAAATATGAAGAATCCAAACAAAAAATACTGAATTTAGATACTGTGAAAAAAATTAGCGAAGATATACCTGAAAAACCAGACACATTTCAAAAGCACAAGAAAAGACTTAATGAACTATCGCAAAACCCGGATAATTTTAATGCAGAACAGAAGCCTCAAAAACAATTGGAAGACATAATTGAAAATGTGAATGAGCTTATTGAGAACCATGAAATAGAAGAAGAAGTTAAATCATTTATGCAACAACTAAACAAACAATTTAACACAGAAATGAAAGACTATGATCAGAACCGACTGATCAATGAAATGGAAAAACTTATTGAGCAATATAAGGTAAAATAGTATTTGGTATTTCTAGCCTGATTAATTCAGGCTAGTATGACGGATTAATTATGCGAATAAAACAACTCATTTAAAATTACATGTAAATAGTTCAGCTAAAGTTAAAGATTTACATCAGTCCATTTTACTCACGTATTTTACATAAAACCATCTTTTATATAAAAAAAGGAAAGTTTGGCCTAATTTTCGATTTAACTAGACAAACATATAAGATAACTAGTTTAAAATTGCACATTATGAAGCATATACTACTCCTTCTTACCATACTATTTTCACTAGCTGCTTTATCGCAGGAACAAAATTCACCTACAAAAAAAGCCTTGAGTATTGCTGATTTTGATCAATGGAAAACTGTAGAACGTCAATCCATTTCAAATAATGGGAAATGGATAGTTTATGAAGTAAATCCATATAAGGGTGATGGTAAATTATATATAAACTATCCCAAAAAAAACAAATGGAAGGTTTTTGCAAGAGGAAAATATGCTAGGATATCATCAAATTCAGATTTTGCAGTATTTAAAATAAAAGCTGAAAAAGACTCGGTACGAAAGCTTAAGGTAAAAAAAGTAAAGAAAGATAAACTGCCAAAAGACAGTTTGGGCATTTGGGTTTTTAAAAGTAAAAAAATATTCAGGTTTGCCGGATTAAAGTCTTTTAATCTACCGATAGAAAACAGCTCATGGTTAGCCTTTCTTGCTGAAGAAAAAAAAGATACTAAAAATAAAAAGTCTACACAAAAGAAAAAAATAAGCAAGGGTACTCCAAAATTATTTGAACTAATTGTACTTAATCCTGTTACTGAAAAAGAACATCGTTTTAAAAATGTTTCAGAGTTTAATTTCTCAAGAAATGGAAATCTTTTAGGGTTCATACAAATAGAAACCGATAGTATCACAAGCTCTAAAGTAAATATTTTTGACACAAATAGCGAAGCACTAATCACTGTTTTTGAATCTGATGGAATAGCTAAAAAAATAAGTATGGATAATTCAGGTAAAAAAATCGCCTTTATCCATACGGGTAATTCTAAAAAGCTAAAGTTATACTCACTTTACACTTGGGAAATAGGGACTTTTAAATCAAAAGCAGTTATTATTGATACAAACTCTTTAGAAATGCCAAAAGATTGGGTTGTTAGTAAAAATGGTAAAATCTGGTTTTCTCGTGATGATAGCAAATTATATTTTGGCACAGCTCTGAAACCCGAACCTGTAAAAAAGGACACACTACTTAAAGAGGAAAAAGTGAATGTGGAAGTATGGTCATGGAAAGATCCTTATATTCAGGCACAACAAAAGGTACTGTTACGAAAAGAACTAATGCGCAGCTATTTAACAGTGTATAACTTTTCTAACAAAACAGTAGCAAGATTAGCTGACGAATTAATTCAGGATACGAAAACAGTTTCACATGGTAATAGTTATTTCGCCCTGGGATTTGCAAACAAACCTTTTTTAATGGAAACAAGTTGGAACTATCCCCATTACAAAGATGTATATGTAGTTAATGTAAATTCTGGAAATAAAAAATTAGTTCTACAAAAACAACAAGACTTTGCCGGCTTATCACCTTTCGGAAATTATGTTTTTTGGTATGATAACATAGAAAAAGGATGGTATGCACTTAATCATAGAAATAATGAGACAGTTGCACTAACAAAAAACATTCCCGTAAACTTTTATAACGAAGAGGATGACTTCCCGCGTTTACCAACATCATACAAATTTGCAGGTTGGACAAAAGACGACCAGTATTTTTTGATTTATGACCGATTTGATATTTGGAAAGTTGACCCTAAAGGTATAGAAAAACCCGTTTGCATTACAAATGGATACGGTAGAAAACAAAAAATACAATTTAGGTATTATAATCTGGACAGAGATGTTAATTATATTAATTTACATAAACCAATTTTACTAAGTGCTTTTAATATTGAAAACAAAAAAAGCGGCTATTTTGAGACAACAATTAACATTAAAGCAAACCCAAAACAGTTAATTTATCAGAATTTTTATTTTTCTAAACCATTAAAAGCAAAAAATGTAGATAAAATTATATGGCAGAAGTCTTCAGTTAAAGAATCTTCAAACCTTTGGTACGGAAGTTTAAACTTTAAAGATTTTAATAAAATTACCCGCTTAAATTCACAACAAAAAGAATTTGTTTGGCCAACGAATGAACTTGTTAAATGGAAAACTTTTGATGGTCGTCAGGCTGAAGGATTATTGTATAAGCCTGATAATTTTGACCCCAATAAAAAATATCCGGTCATGGTTTATTTTTACAGGCTTTGGTCAGATAATTTAAACAGGTACATTACTCCAAAACCGAGTCGTGCACAAATAAACCCAACTTTTTACGCAAGCAATGGTTATCTAGTGTTTGTTCCTAATGTTCGTTATGACCTTGGACACCCGGGAAAAAGTGCCGTAAATTATGTTGTTAGTGGTACACAAGCGTTAATTGACAAAGGCATTGCCGATAAAGACAGAATTGGCATACAGGGTCAAAGTTGGGGTGGCTACCAAATCTCTTATATCATAACACAAACAAATATATTTGCAGCAGCCTCTGTTGGCGCACCAGTTTCAAACATGATAAGTGCCTATGGTAGTATTCATTGGAAATCAGGAGTAAGTAGAATGGAACCTTATGAAAAAGGGCAAAGCAGAATTGGAGCCTCTTTATGGGAGAATCCAAAACTTTATCTTGAGAACTCACCAATTTTTTACCTGAACAAAGTAGAAACGCCTCTTTTAATCAGACATAATGATGCGGACAAATCGGTATCCTGGAGCCAGGGAATTGAATTATTTATGGGTTTACGAAGATTACAAAAACCTGTTTGGTTGCTAAATTATAACGGTGAAGCACACTACCTTAAAGCTAAATCACCAAATAGCAAAGATTTAAGCATTAGAATGATACAATTCTTTGACCATTACCTAAAAGGCAAACCACAAGCTAAATGGATGGAATATGGGATACCTGCAATAAAAAAAGCTAAGACATTAGGATATGAGCTGGTAGAATAAATTAACTTCAGTAATAAGGTTCTACTACCATTTTAGTGGGTGCTTAACCGTAAAGTAACTTTTATTATAAAGTTATCATGGTTATTTGTTGATTTGTTTATCTGTTTATGACTGGTATAATTAGCCTGATTCATTCATAAATTTATTAGTAATCTGTTTAACTTCGTATCAACCAGCAATTTAAATATAGATAACAAAAATATTAGAAAATGATAAGTTTACCAAAGGTGCATTTTTTGTATTTGAAACTTATCTTATTATATAAACAAGTTGGCAGTAATCAGTCTACAGTATGCAATGGTTCTGCAAAGTTTGCCAACTGAGAACTGAATACTGATATTGTTTCAAAATTGTAAAAAATATAAAATATAAAAAAATATTGACTTTATGGACGAATTAATTAGTTCCCCATTAAGTTTGCAGTAGTACCAGCAATAAAATATACTAGCTTTTGTGTTAATTAAAAAAATAATAAATACAAAAACTAAATAATAAAATGAAAATCATTAAATTTACCTTGTAAAGTAATTACAAAAAGGTAAACAAATGAAAATCATTAAAAAAAGCACTGTTCTATTATTCATTTCCATCTTATTTCTGAGTTCTTGCTCTGATAATATAGGTGATAGCAAAGAAATTAGCTTTTATCATTGGAAAACCACTTTAGATTTAACAGCAAAGAAGCAAGAATATTTAAATTCGTTAAAAGTTAACAAACTTTATATTCGTTTTTTTGATGTAAAATGGGTTGAAAAAAAGAATAGCGCATATCCCTTTGCCACTTTGCAGGCAAAAAACAACATGAATGACACCAGCATTCAGATTATTCCAACAGTTTACATAACTAACCAAACCTTAAAAAACACAAGCACACACTCAATACACAAGCTTGCTCAGGAAATTAGCAGTAAAATATACCGACTATGTTCAAGTCGGTTTTATCAGCATCTTAACAATAAGTTGATACACGAAATTCAATTTGATTGTGACTGGACATTAACTACTAAAGAAAAATACTTTTCCTTAATTGAAGAGATAAGAAAAACGGAAAGCTACGGCAAATTAAATAATCCTAAAATATCATCAACAATACGTCTGCATCAGGTAAAATATTTTGAAAAAACAGGTGTTCCACCTGTTGACAAAGCAATGCTTATGTTTTATAATGTAGGTAAAATTACAGATATAGAAACAGAAAATTCAATACTTGATTTA
>JAOZNO010000986.1 GCA_029933755.1 Bacteroidales bacterium
TAAAGTTTAACACATCTAAAAATTGACAAAGCTTGACTTTATGGACAAACACTAATTAGAATTAAATTAGTAAAATGATATTTCTTATCTGATTATTCAAACAATCTATGAAAAAAATTCTAGTCTTTATTATTATTAGCTTAGCTATTTCTGCCTGTAATAATGCTCCAAAGCTAAAGGAACTAAAAAAACTTAAAGAAAACGAAGCCTTTGTTAAGGCTATGATTGAAAACCAAAGCAGTTTTTATTATACTGATATTAGCCAATATCCAAATAAAAGAAAGTCGCTGCCAATAGGTGTTTTTGATTCAGGAATTGGAGGTTTGACCGTTTTGGATGCAATTATCAATTTCGATAAATTTAGCAATGCTGATTTATCTGTTGGTGCGGATAGTATCAAAGATTTTGTTAATGAGCGATTTATATATCTTGCTGATCAGGCAAATATGCCTTATAGTAATTATGCCGAGGTGGGAAAAGAAAACTTACTTGCAGAACATGTTTTGAAAGATGTTCAATTTTTAATGGGCAACAAATATTATTCATCAAACAGTTCAAAAAATTATGAAACGGATAAGCTTGCTGTTAAATCAATTGTAATTGCCTGCAATACTGCTACCGCTTACGGAAAAGCAAAAGTTGATGAGCTAATGGATCTTACGGGACTAAATATAAAAGTAATTGGAGTAATTGATGCTGGTTGCAAGGGAGCAATTGATGCACTTAAAGATGAAACTGATGGAATTATTGCCATATTTGCTACTCCTGCTACTGTAGGGGCAAATGCATATCCTAAAACATTACAAAAAATTTTAAAGAAGAATGGCTATACGGCAAATATAAAAACGTATCAGCAAGGTGGAAAAGGACTGCATGAATCAATAGATGAAGACCTGCAATTTATAAACAGGGCACTAAAAAAACCAAGTTTAGATTATATAGGCCCGTCTTTACAAAATGATAAATATCCACTAAAAAAAGAATTACTGGCATTTTATAACTTTAATACAACAAATAATAATCTCCTTTTTAACAATAAGGATTTGAATTCGTCAGATACAATACAGATTAATGCTGTTGAGAATTATGTACGTTACCATATTGTTAGCTTACTGGAAACCATTAGGGAAAAGGATGCGAATATGCCATTAAAATCAATAATATTGGGATGTACGCATTATCCTTACGTGGTAGATACGATAAATACAGTTTTAAACGAATTAAGACAATTTAAAATTAATGGTGAGCAACCTTACAAAAATATTTTAGCAAATAAAGTGGAGATAATTGACCCTGCACAAAATACAGCTAAAGAATTATTTGAATATCTTAAAGAAAGCAAAATGCTAAATGACGAAAATGAACAATTATTAAAAACAGATCAGTTCTATATCAGTAAAGCGAATCTTAATAACTCAAAAGTTGAAATAGAGAATGGGAAACTTACTTATAATTATAAATATATTGTTAGGCAACCGAATGATATTCAGGAATATGTTAAGGTTGTGCCATTTAATCACAAATCCATTTCAACTGAGGTTTTATTAAATATTAAGCAAGCTTTGCCGGAAACGTATAAAAAAATTGAAACTTACTTAAATTCAGATCAGTGAAAATAAATTTTAGAGATAATTCAGTATTAATATTGATTGTCGTTAATCTATTTCCAATTTTAGGAGTGCTCATTTTTGATTGGGATATTTTTGAAATTGTAATGCTGTATGTGATTGAAACAATTATTGTTGGTTTTTACAATGTTTTGAAAATGAGCTTTGTGCGATCTGATAAAAAAAGTTTTACGATACTGTTTTTTATTTTTCATTACAACTTTTTTATTTTGATTCAATCAATTTTTGTGATTATATTA
>JAOZNO010000171.1 GCA_029933755.1 Bacteroidales bacterium
ATTCCAAGTTAGCCGTTAACAAATATCCAATTCTAAGTCCGCAAATTCCATAAGCCTTACTCATACTTTTAAGAATAGCCATATTGGCGTATTTATCTATGTCTTGTTCCAGGCTTATTTGTTCTTTGTTGTCAGCAAAATCAAGAAAAGATTCATCAATAATTAGCATGCAATTATGCATTTCCAGCTTCTGTGCAAGTCGAATTAAATCGGCTTTCGGTATCAATAACGATGTAGGGTTATTGGGTGTTACCACAACAGCCATATCGGCTTTCACTTTAATAGCTTCGGCAGCAAATTTATCTACATCCAGTTGAAAGGATGGAAATTCGAGCGGAAATTCGACCACATGCCCTTTAGGTGCTGCATTTGCATATTCGTTAAATGAAGGTACCGGAACAATTATTTTTTTTGCTAAATGACCGGACAGTATTTTTATAATTTCAGCAGCGCCATTTCCAACAACTATTCTTTCATTGGGTTGCTGTATTATTTCACCAATTAGTTCGGCAAGTGCATCTTGTGCCATGGGGTAATTCAATACTAAGTTCCGAATGTTGTCTTTAAGATGGGCAAATACAGCTTTAGGTGGGAAATAGAGATTGTATAAATAGGCATGGTCGGTAAAATTGTGCCGATAATAGCCACCGTGTTGTTTTGATATGTATTCATATTTCTCCGCCTGTGTTTTATATCTATTTTCCATAGTATATTTATTTGAAACACTATACATATGTCTTTTCTATCTTAACCTGTGTTTTCAATTTTGCTGGGAAAAGTTTTTCTGCTTCAGCTAAATCATTTATAGTATCAATCTCGTACCACGGTTTATGGTCGAATGAAACCGATTCAAACGACAGACTTTTATCGGCAACCATTTCAGCAAAAACAGTTTCGTAGTAACAGTTAACAATACCCGCAGAAATATATTGGTTTAGCTTCTTAACAATTGCTCGCCATGATGAAAGCGAGAAGCTGTAAATATTAACTGTTTTATAACGAACATCAGTATATGTATCTGTTGTTCCTTTGTGAAACTTAGTTACCTGATTTTTTTTATTAAGAGAAACGGTGGCTCCATCTAACCATGGTTGCATTTTAGCTACAGCAATTTTATCAGGAAAAACCATATCGTCTAGCAAGGATGTATTTAAAACCAAATCGCTTTCAAACAGCACAAAAGGCTCATTAATAATATTGCGAGCCATCCAAAGCGAATAAATGTTGTTAGTTGTGCGGTATAAGGGACTATGAATATACTCAATGCTTAAGTCTTCTGAATTACTACCCAGAACATCCATAATACATTCATTTTTATAGCCGGTAACAATTACAAGACGTTTAAACCCTTGTTTTTTCAAGTTATTGATAAGTCGCTCAAGAATTGACTTTTCATTTACAAGGGTTAGGCATTTTGGAGAACTTTTTGTTAAAGGGAAAAGACGACTACCCGTACCTGCCGCAAGAAGTAGTGCAGTGGAAATACGATTGTCACCATAATAATTGTCTGAATTAATATTCATACTTTATTCAATTGGTGTCATCAAAAAAAAACGCAAATGCTCTATTAAAAGCTCTTAGGCATACTAAATATTAGTACTTTGATGAGTGGACTTATTGACTGATAACTCAACTATAGGTATGAAGTTTGCGAATGTGATGAAAGATTGCTTAAAAAAGCTCATCAACAAAAATGATAGTACATGATTGAAATCAAAAGATTTGTAATCCGAACGCAAAGGTACTCAAATAAATCAGACTAACTAATGTTTGTATTTTAGTACGTTCAAACAAAATCATTCATCGATTTTAATAATATGAGCTTTACACATGCTTACTGCTGATTTTTGTCTTTTTTGTCTTATCAAAAGCTTGCACTAAACAAATAAACATACTTTCACTAATTTTTCAATACTTTTTCATTATCTTTAAATTCCAATTCCAATCCCTTGTATCATGAAAAAAATTCTGTCCCTTATTCTTTTTGCTTTATCTTTCAATTCTTTAACTGCCCAGGAGGCATTCTATATTGAAAATTATCATGTTGATATACAGCTTCATACTAATGGATCATTTGATGTAACCGAAACCATCGATGTTTTTTTTACAGAAAAACGCCGGGGGATTATCAGAGATATTCCATGTAGATATACTTTTGATACAATTACAACAGAAAACAGAAATGAATATGCCCTGGGAGCAACGTCAACTGGAAAATATAATGTTCTAATTGATAGCATTAATGTAGAAGGATATAATTTTTCAGTTATTGATAATGGCTATAATAAAAGCATTCGAATAGGAAGTGCTGACCAATATATTAGCGGGGCGCATAAATACATTATTAAATATACAGTTTGGGGTGCTATTAATGATTTTGTTGATCATTCAGAATTTAGCTGGAATATTATTGGACATGAGTGGAAAACGGAAATAAAAAAAGCAACTTTTACATTATCTTTCCAGAATAAAACCAAACTTGAAAAAGGGGACATTAAAGTATTTTCCGGCAAACAGGGAAATAAAGACAATCTTCATATAAATTATACACAGAGCAATAAATATATAAAAGGGAAAACAAAAAAGGGGTTTCAAGCTGGAGAAGGTGCTACTTTAATAGTGAAATTACCGACTAACTATTTTAACAACAGGTATAGGGTTAACAAGCATGCTGACATAATTTATTTAGAAAAAGACGGATCATATGACGTGCAAAATATACAAAAAGTAGAATACATTGGTTACAACCAATATACTTTAAACAGGCTCCCCTTGTATACAAACAAACCAGTTAAAAAAGAAAATAAATACCACATTTCATACAAGTATAATTATTATACTTCAAAAAATAATATTATTGTTTTTAATGGTAATCGTACAGATAAAAATAAATATAATCAAAAACAAGTTTATAAACACTTTGATTATAACCTATTAAACGGAAAAACTAGTTTTAATAACGGTGAAGGTTTACTTATTAAATGGGACATCAATCAGTTTTATCAAAAACCGGATACTTTGATCATAAAGCTTGAATTATTAAAACATGCTAAACCAATAAGTTTGACACTGACGAAAAATGGAGAGCCGGTAAAATATGATTTAAATGGAGCCGAATTCTATTCAAGAATTACAGATATTAAGCAAAATGACATTGTACTATTAAAAGTTGTATATCCAAAATGGACATACAGTGAAGCTTTACCCCCGAAGCATGCCATTTATGATATCTTAAATACTTTTGTAATCACTAAATTTGATGATGAAATATTCATAAATAAAGATGCTACCATAAGAATTAAACGCAAATATTATGTCGATTTTAGGGAAAGTATTGCTAAGGGGGAAAAATTCCCTTTTACTATTGAGGTAAATAAAGAAACACCAATCTATTTAGATTATTCACGTAGTTATCATCGCTATATTATTGAAGATGTAAAGTATGGTAATGCAAATTATATTGAAAATTACTCTGGTTTTAAACTGAATTGGGGTAAAAATAAAAACGAAAAAACCAGAAAAGGAGTATTTGAGTTTGAATATACTACCTACGATATGCTAAGAAAAGATGGAGATAAGTTTCTTATGGATATTCCATTATACGATAATTATAATTCTCCCGCTATAAAAGGTTCACTCAAAATTCATTTTCCTGAAAAGATAGAAAATAATCAGCTCGCATATGGATTAACAAGCCTCTATGAGAGCGAATCTCCCTATATAATAAATGAACTTGGATTTAATGATACAATATATCAATTAGATTTTAAATTACGTGAAACAGTGATGTATGCACAGGAATGCCCATTATTGAGCCTGCAATTTCCGAAAGGTAGTATTAAAACCTCTTTTATAAAAGATACCAGGATTTTTATTGCTAAAAGTGAAGATGAAATTTTATCCTTGATTATACCTATAGCTATTACTTTGATACTTTTTTTGCTATGGTTTTTTCTTGGTAAAGATGAAAAATACGAAATTGATGAGAAGCAATATATTCCAGACAATATTTCGCCCCCGGAAGTAGGTTATATCTGGGATGGTAAATTGCATAAACGCGATTTAATTGCCTTAATTTATCATTGGGCAGGACAAGGAATTATAAAAATAAGTGATTTCTATTTGGATGAAGATGATATTACCCTAAACAGAATAAAAGATTTGCCCAAAGACCGTAAAAAATTTGAGCAGACTATTTTTAAAGGGCTGTTTAATTATGGTGACAAAGTGAATGTTTCCGATTTAAGGGATTCTTTTTACCGTACAATGGATAAGGCAGGGATACAATTTAAGAACTACAGTAAACGCAATAAACTATTGATGCCAGGGACAAGGACTTTTGGCAGGGTATTAATGATAATTGGAATTATAACAGGGCTAATTACTCTTTTTACTGGTTTGGCTGAAGAAAATACTTTTATTACGATTTACAGCTTTTTACTTGCTGCTCCCTTTATTGTTTTCGGAAAATTAATGCCCAAGTTTGGACATTTGGGTGCAAAAATGCATCGCGAAATACTTGGTTTAAAAAAATTTATAGAACATGCAGAAGTAGACAGGTTAATGTTTATTCTGGAAGAAGATCCAGATTATTTTGATAAAACCGTTGCTTATGCCATTGTAATGGGAATGGGCAAAACCTGGGCTAATAAATTCAATGGTTTAATTAAATCAAAAGGTATTGAAACAAATAACACCAAACATAGTCTGGATGAATTACCCGAAGATGAAATGGAGGAAATGAAAGATAAATTGGATACTTTGTTTTATGTAAACTCAATTATGAAGCGCATGCATAAAATAGAAGATGATTTTCATTACAAAGAACCTCCAGTCCGGAGCTCGTATTCTTCATCTTCATCTTCAAAAAGCAGTTACAATTCATACAGTTATAAATCATCAAGTAGTTACTCAAGTTCTTCATCCTCCTCTTATAGTGGAAGCAGCAGTTATGGGAGCAGTAGTGGTTCTTCAGGCAGCGGTTATGGTGGTGGAGGCGGTAGTAGTTGGTAAAACAAGCTACGAATGACAGGTTTATAATTTTACACAAACAAGCTATTTAAAGCCTTAATTAAGGACAAGTTATATATTAAGATATACAAACACTTTTGGGGCATAGTAGCAGTTTAACTACAGAAATTTATACTCATATAGCTATTCATTTCATTAAGAATATAAAAAGTTTGCTAGATTAACTATATTTGAGCTAAAAAGCAGGTATATTTATATATGGGATAAACACGCCTCAGGTATGTTTATTCTGATGTTACAGCCAATTTGGACACAGCTTTCCTCCTAATTTTTCAGGATTTAATTTCATATTTTTAAGGACTTGCATTTATTGCAAAAGTTTCAACTTTTTCCGCAGTTTGACTTTTAAAAAACGGTAATTATTGGTAAAATCAGGAATGACGAAATTAACGATGTTTTCATTATTTTAAAACGTAGTTCGACATTTTAAAAATCAACGAACAGACTTTAAAACGAGGTTCGACACTAAAAAAAGCAGGATGGTTTTGACGAGCCAGACTCGAAGCAAATAATTATCAACGAGTTTTGACAAAAATCCGTTCTACGAGCTGGGACGATTAGTAAATGCAGCGAACAGGTTATTTTTTGTCTTGATTTTTGATTCTTTTCATCTAAAGGAAAAGAATGACGAAGAAACAGACTGATTTTCACTCGCTTGGAAAATACAACAGAAGTTTTAAAAGCATGAAAGCTATTAACTAATTTTGTGTTTAATTGAACTTATTCAGGAATTTTCGAAGCCAAAATTTTGACGTTTTTACCCGATTTAACCTGAAAACAAGAAGAAAACATGCTGTAACAAAACCTATACATCATGCTTACATTCAAGTGTTTTGCAAGCTTTCAGTAATATAAAAACACCGCCAAATCTTCGATTTGACGTTTTTAATTATTATATTTGGTAAATCAAAATTTGGCTACTTGCAGATTTTAAAGTGTGTCTGTTATCAGCGCACGAATGCATAGCTAGCCGTTAGCAAATATAATAAAGGAGGTGCGGTTATGGATACAGGATAAATATAATATAATATAATATAATTTTTTACAGAAAAAGAGCCTGTTTAAAATTACGAAAAGAGTTTATAAAATCTTTAACTCAAAATGTCGAAATATTAAAAATAAAGATGCTTAAATATTTATTTTAACCAAAAAGTCTAAAAAAACAAATTGTCTTTCTAAAATATTGTATTAAAATGAAAAATAATAATTTTAATTTACTAACGCTGATATCTAGTTTTATTTTAATATTGGTAGTAAGTTTCACTATATTTTCTTGTCAAAAAGATAATACGAATACTCTAACTAATGAAAAAACAATTGATTATGAACTAATCGGGAATGAACATAATAAAGGATTAGATTATGTTTATAACTATGTTAAGACTGAAAAGGCGAAAGGCAATCTAAAAAGCTCAATAGATTTCTTAACTATTGCAGAAGAAGGTACACGTGAATTTTTGAAAAATAGTAAATTATTACAGGAAAAGGAAAATCAGAAAATTGCTATTAAAGCATCTGAGAAACCATTCAATGTTTATAAAACATTTGCGTACAAAAACGTAAGTGATGTAAACACTGAAAATCTTTGGACAGATGATGTTGATGATGTATTAACAGATATTCAAAAGCAGATACTTAATGAAATGAATGATATTGTTAGTGCAGGTTATAATATTGAAAATATTATTCAAAAATTAACTGAATTAGATGTTAGGATTGAGGAATTGTGTCCTGTTGAGGAAAGAGAAATATTATATACTGCAACAGCGATTGGCCGTCACTCTTTTCAATATTGGAATGATAATTTTAACAAATGGAAAGAATTGTTGGATAACCACAAAAAGCAGTTTAGTTGGTCAGATGTTGGCAAAAATGATGTTGCGTATGGTGTTGGTGGTGGTGCTGCTGGAGCTATTGTTGGAGGCTCAGTGTCTCTTGGTGCTTTAACTGTGCCAGGTTGGGTTGCGGGAGCTGTAGGTGGAGCTGTAGGTGGTTCTATTGGGAATGCAATATTGCAATGGTGGGACTAATTATGAAGAAAAATAAATTTATAATAGCTTTTTTCATATGCTGGCTTGTAAGTTCAATAACATTGTTCTTTTTGAATATTTTTTGGCCTTCATTAGAAAATAATGATTTTATTAATATTGTTGCAAAATCTTTTGGAATGTCAATTCTTATTATTGTTATTTTATATTTGTCATTATTCAAAAAGAAGAATAGTTAATGTTATTTTTTGTATCCCTGGATTTATCAGGGATACTTTATGGTTTACGTAAAGAATATACATTTGCTAAT
>JAOZNO010000987.1 GCA_029933755.1 Bacteroidales bacterium
TATATAAATTAGGCGCAACCACTTTTCCTGTTTGTCCCACATGTTCCTCATGAGGTCGCCACTCTAAATCAGCTACGGGTCGTGAGCAACAAATGGCTCCTCCAAGTATTTCAGCCATTTCTTCAACCATTGGCCAATTTTCCGGACCTTTTAATCCTCTACCACCTGACACAAGAGTTTCAGCTTCGGTAATTAATAATTTGCCTGTTGCTTTTTCAACACTTTTGGGTTTTGCACCTAAATCTGTGTCTTTTATGTCAACAGTGGTTTCTTCAATTGTAATTTCCTTAGCATCTTCAATAATTTTAAATGAATTTTGAGTTAAGCTAAGTACTTTTACGTCGGTATTTAATTCAAAATCGGCAAATGCTTTGCCAGAATATGCTTTTTTCCTAACAACAAACGGTTCTATACTTGAAGGAAGCTGCATTACACCCGGAGCAAAGCCTGCATCTAATTTAACTGATGTCCTTGCAGATAAAGCTCTTCCGGATACATTGTTTGCAAAAACAACAAATTTAGAACCCTGGGCTTGAGCTACCTGGCTGATTGCTGATGAATATGATTTTGCAATAAAATCAGAAAGTTTTTCATCTTTTATAATAAGAACTTTTGTTGCTCCATAATTACCCAATGATTTTAATTCATCATCAGATACTTGTCCAATTGTTAGTGCAAACAATTCTGTTCCAGTTTCTTTTGCTATTTCATTTGCATAGGAAAGAAGTTCATAAGTTGATTTTTTGAATTTTCCATCCCAGTTTTCTGTATATACTAATACTGACATAATTTTCAGTTTTAAATTTAAACTTTACTTTAGTAAGAATTACTTATTCATATCCTTCAGGTTTCTTAAAATTTGCTTAATCGAGGCGGATGTTAATTTACAAATTAGAGTTTACTAATGTAAGTGATGGTTTGTAAATTAATATTCAACGCCGAGTAAGTAGAATTATAAGATATCTGAACTATAGAACTTTTGCTTCTTCATGTAATAAGCGTACAAGCTCATCAACATTATCAGGATCAACAAACTTGCAAGATCCTTTTGCTTCAGGAAGATAGAATTTGTTTGTTTTTGTTTTATTTTCCTGGTCAACAGGCTGAACAACATTTAGAGGCTTTTTTCTTGCTTGCATAATCCCTCTCATACCGGGAATACGAGGCTCAAGAGCAAAACCTTTACCAGCTGTTGATACAAATGGAAAGTCAACTTCAATTACTTCTTTTCCACCATCAATTTCACGTTCTAAAAGAGCTTTCCCATCTTTAATATCAAGATGCGAAGTACTTGTTATAGATGGTAAATCCAACAATTCGGCAAGCATTTCACCTACTTGTGCACCATTATAATCTATGGTCTCTTTTCCTGTAACAATAAGGTCATAGCTACCTTGTTTGTAGACTTCTGCAATTTGTTTGGCAACAAATAATGCATCTGTTGGATCTGCTTCAACTCTTATAGCATCATCTGCACCCACTGCAAGTGCTTTTCTGATAGTAGATTCTGATTCTTTTAAACCCACATTAATCATGGTAATAGTCATATCACCTATTGTTTCCTTAAGTTCTAACAATCTTGTTAGTGCTAATTCTTCATGAGGACCAATTATGTACTGGATATCCGTTTTATCAAAAGTTGTATCGTTATCTGTAAAACGAATTTTTGAAGTAGTATCCGGTACATGACTCATACATAATAATACTTTCATACGATTTTTTTTTATTGTTATTAGTTTTTTATAAAATAGGTTCTCATCTACGCAAAATGAGATATATCTAAATATCTTTATAATTACTATGCAAACATAGTAAAATTTGTTATGCAAACATAGTAAATTGTGATGAAATTTCCAATTTATTTGT
>JAOZNO010000988.1 GCA_029933755.1 Bacteroidales bacterium
AGCCTGCCCCGTATTTTTATCGGGGGCGTGTGATAAATCTAAACCGCAGAATACTAGTGTATTTGAGGATTTAGATTTTGAGCAACAACGCAGAAGTTGGACTTTATAGACAAGCTATTTAGCCTGCAAATATAATATTAGTATTAGTTTAAGACTTCAATAATTCAGATAGTTTTTAATTTTTATACGATACCTTCTTTTATAAAATGAGTACAATCTTAATTTGTTGACTTATTATATTACTATTTATCAACAATTTAATAATTTTACAATATGTGATTTAGCAAATTTATTTCAAATTTTAACGATCCGTACCACTCATATATTAAAATTGCTATTTTTACCGAGTTCATAATATAATTTACTGATTAATTTGAATTGAATTCATAATAATTATAAAATTCTGCTTATTTAATATTATATTTGTTAATTGAATTGTCACTTGCGAGATTAATCAGAAAGAAATGGATAAAAAAATCAAAATACTATTAGCCGAAGATGATATAAATCTAGGCTCTTTACTTACCCAATACCTGAATGCAAAAAACTTTGAAGCTGATTTATTTGGCGATGGAGAAAAAGCCTGGGATGGTTTTAATAGTAAACATTACGATATCTGTATTTTAGATATCATGATGCCAAAAAAAGATGGCTTTACACTTGCAAAAGAAATAAGAGAACTAAATCAAAAAATTCCAATTATTTTTTTGACTGCAAAAACACTTAAAGATGATGTTTTAGAAGGCTTTAAAATTGGAGCTGATGATTATATCACAAAGCCATTTGTGATGGATGAATTATTATTTCGTATTGAAGCGATTATGCGTAGAATTAATCAATCTGGAAATGGTGCTAATATGGGTACATATATTATTGGTAACTATACATTTGATGTACAAAAACAACACCTTAGCATTAATGACGAGACCGTTAAATTAACTACAAAAGAAGCAGAACTTCTTGAACTTTTAGCAGCTAGCAAAAACACAATACTTGAACGCAATTATGCGCTAAAATTAATTTGGAAAGATGATAATTATTTCAATGCCCGTAGCATGGATGTTTACATAACCAAATTAAGAAAACATCTGAAAAAAGATGATTCTATTGAAATTCTAAATGTACATGGAAAGGGTTATAAATTGATTGTTTCAGTATAATTTTAGAAATAATGACTACATATTTCTTTTGTAGATTAATTGCCCAGCTAAGTATTAGTATCCAATAACTAGAAATCGGACTTTTTAATTAGTTTGCAACTCCTAATTGCAGATAATACAATAGCCTAAATTGCAATAAGTTAGATACCTAATCTTATTGCAGTCTTTGTTCAATTCGTTGAATGGTTTCAGATGTTAATTGAGTAAAAATCTTAAAACTTTCGTCGGCAATTAACTTTTCTTTTATAAGGTTTTCAAATGCACGTTCTCTTATTTCGTAAAGAGTCTCTATTTTCTGTTTTAATGATGAGGCTTCTTGATTTTGTGACAAATTACGGTTAATTGCTAATACTTCTTCATAATAAACGTCAATTCTATCCTTTTTTCTCTGATTATTCCATTTTCTGTAAGAACTTATAATTCCTGACAAAAGAATAACTATTGATAGGATTAATGCAATAACTTCAGCATACCGCTCTACAAAAGAAGGATTGTTGCGGTCAAGAAACAAATACACACCTTGATGTAAAGGAAAATAAAGTGTTTCATGCAAATTTTCTTCTGATACCTGGTTAATAACTGGATTCTGTCTTATTAGAGTTGATTTATTTTTAATTATTATTTCAGTTATATTTTGAATTAATTCAGCATCCAGGTTATTTTTACACAATAATGAGGTAAATACAGAAACCGTTAAAACTGGTT
>JAOZNO010000989.1 GCA_029933755.1 Bacteroidales bacterium
GTGGATTATTTCGGTACAATGTTTTATCATAAGTTGAAAACCCACGGTGTATTGCAGCAATTTTAGTAATACCAGCTTTTTGAATTCTTTCGATAGCACCAATCCACAAATCAAGATCGGGATTAATCGGATTTTTTATCATAACCGGAACATCAGCACCTTCAAGGGCATTAGCAATTTCCTGCATCACAAATGGATTTGCTGATGAGCGAGCACCAATCCATAGAATATCCACTCCAAATTTCAGAGCTTCATATACATGTTTCTCTGTTGCTACTTCAGTTGTAGTAAGCATTCCGGTTTCTTCTTTTACTTTTTTTAACCATGGAAGACCTTTTGCACCAACACCTTCAAAATTCCCTGGTCTTGTTCTTGGTTTCCAAATTCCAGCACGATAAATTTGAATTCCATTTTCACTAAGCTGTTTTGCGGTTTCCATTACCTGTTCTTCAGTTTCAGCACTACATGGGCCAGCAATCACAAGTGGTCTTTCCGTTGACTTTAGTCCCCAATCTCCAATTGGTAAAAGTCCTTCATTTAAATCTTTCATTTTTTTTTATTTAGTTGCGTTAATTTTAGTAAAACAGCTTTCCAAGCTGTGCATTTAAACAGCTCAGAGAGCTGTTCTACCTATCGAAATCGGTTTCAATTAAAACGGGTTCTTCCTCTCTATCAAGCACTTTCTTTATTTTATTCGATTCTTCAATTAATCTGACAACTTCAGCTTCATCTTTGTTACTAATAGCATCACGAAACTGCTGAAGTTTTCCAATATAGTTATCCATTACATCCAATACATTTTCATTATTTAACATAAATATAGGCATCCACATACTTGCTGCACTCTTTGCCAAACGTACGGTAGATTCAAAACCACCACTTGCCATATCCAAAATATTCCTTTTTTCTTTTTCTTTATCCAGAACAGTTAATGAAAGAGCAAATGAACTAATGTGTGAAATATGTGAAACATAGGCTGCATGAATATCATGAGCAGAAGACTCCATATATAAAATTTTCATTCCAATGCTCATGTAAGCATTCTTAACAAGCTCTAAAGCATCATTATCTGTTTTGTCAACATCACAAAGAATTACATTTTTATCTCTATATAGATTAACAATTGCAGCATCAGGCCCCGAAAATTCAGTACCTGCCATTGGGTGTGTTGCCACATAACGTCCTCTTTTTGGATGCTCTTTTACGATACGTAAAATATTTGCTTTCGTAGAGCCAACATCCATCACTACCTGATTATCCAACTTGTCTAATATTCCAGGTAAAATTTTGCAACTAATACTAACTGGCGTTGCTAATATTATTAAATCGGAAAGTTCCAAAGCATGCTTTAATGTAGCAGACTCATCAATTAAACCAAGCTGTTTGGCTCTAATTAAGTGATTTGGATTTTTATCTACACCAATAATTCTTTTTACCGCATATTTATATCGTAAATCAAGAGCCAGAGAACCACCAATAAGACCGACTCCTATAATTGTAATTGTGATTGGATTTTTATTTTGCATTCCTTTTATATATTATAAGTTGATTACTATTATTTACTATACCACTAATTGTCTGTCCATAAAGTCAATGTTTTTTATATTTTCTGTTTTTTACAATTTTGAAACGGTATCAGTATTCAGTTCTCAGTAGGCAAACTTTGCAGATACATTGCATACTGTAGACTGATTACTGCCAACTTGTTCATATAATAAAATAAGTTTCAAATACAAAAAATCACATAAGTCCTGACATTATGGACAGGCTAATTAGAGCTTGTCTATAAAGTCCGACTTCTGCGTTGTCGCTCAAAATCTAAATCCTCAAATACACTAGTATTCTGTGGTTTAGATTTATCACA
>JAOZNO010000172.1 GCA_029933755.1 Bacteroidales bacterium
TCATTTTTTCGATGGTAAATTTAGCAATTTTTTTATAAGTACCTCGCCAACCTGCATGGGCAGCAGCAATAAGCTTTTTTATAGGGTCGTAAAATAATAATGGAACACAATCACCAGCCATTACAGTTAAGCAAACCCCCGGCGTGTTTGTAATCATTGCATCATTATCTGTAATTCCATCGTAATAATCACGTGAACCTTTTCCTGCATCCGATTTCGTTAGAACTCTTATGTTTTTACTATGAACTTGCTGTTGGAAAGTGAAGTTTGTAAATGGAATATCTACAGATTTTGCTAAACTTTTTCGATTCTCAATTATTTTATTGGTATTACTCCTGTTATAAAGACTTAAATTAAAACTATCTTTATTATTAATTCTTGTGCTGATAAAATGTTTGATGTTTTTCTTTTGCGATAAAATGTCAAATTGAAAATATACTAATCCGTTTTGTTCTTTTTTTATCATACGCTAATTATTTGGTAAATTTATTAAATTTGTATAAGAAAGCAATAGATCAAATAGTATGACAAAAATAATTGAATATGACATACACAATAAAAATTAGTGAAACAAATAGTGAATTAGCTAAAAATTTGCTGTTTTACTTAAAATCATTGGCAGAAACGGAAGAGTACAATTTTTTGCAAATTATTGATTCTGATGAAGGCTTTTTATCTAAAGAATTAAAGGATGAACTTGATTTTCGTTATGAACATTTTTTGCAAAATCATGAGGAATTTAGTGATTGGGACGATGTAAAACATAAATACCTAAATTAATGAAAGGACGATATGAAAACGTCAAATAACAAACTTTAACCATTCAAAGTACATTATTTTGTATTATTTGGTCAACCATTAAGATTGCTAATTCTGCCTCATAACCTCTTCCCTGGGCAAAACGTAGTAATTTTTCTTTTAATTTATAAGTTTCTTCACCTTTTAGGCTCTTAAATTTTTTTCTTAGCTCATTTTTGAAAATCTCTTTGTATTCATCCTCATCTATTTCATCAACTGCATTGCTAATAATGCTTTGTTCAATTTGTTTTTGTCGTAAAGAAAATTCAATTTTTATCTTTCCCCATTTGTTAAGTTTGTATTTGTCACGCACATAATACCCGGCATATCTATTTTCATCAATAAATTTATCTGCAACCAGGTTTTCCAATATTTTTTCAATTTCCATAGCAGAGATTTTCCAGTCGTAAAGTTTTTTACGAATATCGGCCTTGCATTTTTCTTGTGAAGCACAAATATTTTGTGCTTTTACTAATGCTTGTTCAGCTGTTATTTGTTTTTTCATAATTATAGTCACGAATGCACGAATATTTATACTAATAAAAAGTTGCTGTTTAGCTTTTACAAATGTGTTTCTTTTAGATTACCAGTAAATTAAACAATTTAGCAATTTGGGGTTACTGAGCCAAAGTAAACAATTTAACCAATTAAGTATATAATTCACAATTTACAATCAAAAATAATCAATTCTTTACAGCTCTTATCATCCGATCCTTTCCATTTATATCTTTTTTAAACTCAATATCCTGATATTCATTTTCTTTCAACAGAGTGATTATTTCATTTCCGTAAGCTTCATTAATTTCAAAATACAAATTACCCTGTTTTTTTAGGTGGTTTTTAGCAAAATGAATAATTGCTTTATAAAATACCAGAGCATCATTATCACCGACAAATAAAGCCAAATGTGGTTCATTTTCCAATATATTTTTATGCATTAGCTCTTTTTCCTTTTCTCTAATATAAGGAGGGTTGCTTACAATAATATCAAATTTTTCAAACTTTTGTTTTATTTCAG
The DNA here is from genome assembly GCA_029933755.1 of Bacteroidales bacterium. Classification (GTDB taxonomy): domain Bacteria; phylum Bacteroidota; class Bacteroidia; order Bacteroidales; family NBLH01; genus NBLH01. The sequence continues at coordinate 1,817 of JAOZNO010000172.1, forward strand.
CATTCAAAATGTCTAATTGTGTAAAAGAAACATCCAAATTATTAAGTTTTGCATTTTGTTTTGCTGTTTCCAATGCTGTTTCTGAAATGTCTATGGCAAAAACTTTTGCATTAGGTAAATTGTTTTTTAAAGCCAGCGGAATACAACCACTACCGGTACCAATATCCAGGATGTTAATTTTTTTATTGTTTTTATGATTTTTAATTATCCAATCTACCAATTCTTCAGTTTCGGGTCTGGGTATTAATACCGATGGGTTTACCTTTAACTTTAAATCGTAAAATTCGGTTTCTCCAATTATATATTGTATTGGTTCTTCTTTTTTTAATCGAAATAAAGCATTTTCTATCTGTTCGTTCACAGTCGGTTTAAGTATCTCTTCTGATTTTAGAATCAGATCAGTTTTGTTTAAACCTGCATAATATTCTAAAAGTATTTCGACAAAAGTCTGTATTTCTCTTTCGGGATAAATATCTTTAAGCTCGGTTTTAAAAGATTTATTAATTTTGTCGATTGTATTCATGTTTTTGTTTAAAAAGTTACAGTCTGATTTTGAAAATTCATGAATTTGTTCACAAAGATATAATTTGATGCGAAATTTGGATAAAAAATATATGCAGCGCTGCCTGGAGCTGGCAAAAAATGGGTTCGGTACAGCTGCTCCAAACCCTATGGTAGGCTCCGTAATAGTTTATAATGATAAAATAATTGGTGAAGCTTATCATCAAAAATGCGGTGAAGCACATGCTGAAGTTAATGCTATTAATTCAGTAGAAAACCCTGAGTTATTGAAGAAATCAACCCTATATGTAAACCTGGAGCCTTGTGCTCATCATGGGCGTACACCTCCCTGCTCAGATTTAATTGTGAAAAAAGGAATTCCTCGTGTGGTAATTGGCTGTGTGGATAGTTTTGCAAAAGTATCTGGTAAAGGTATAGAGAAATTAGAAAACGGTGGTTGTGAAGTTATTGTTGGGGTTTTGGAAAAGGAAGCTAGAGATTTAAACCGAAGGTTTTTTACTTTTCATGAGAAGAAAAGACCGTATATTATCTTAAAATGGGCAGAAACCAAAGATGGTTTTATTGATAAGAAAAGAAGATCGGAAGAAAGCGTAGAGCAAAACTGGATTACCAATCAAATTTCAAAGCAGTTAGTGCATAAATGGAGAACGGAAGAATCTGCTTTTATGATTGGGCGTAAAACTGCACAAAAAGACAATCCGCAGTTGACTGTACGTGAATGGACAGGCAGAAATCCTGTACGAATTGTTTTGGATCGAAAATTAAAGTTATCTAAGGAATTGAAACTATTTGACAAAAATGCTGATACTCTGATTTTTAATTCCATTATAAATGAGCAAAAGCATAACTTGAATTATATTAAAGTTAAATTTGATGATCATATATTGAGTTCTGTACTAACAAAATTATATGAATTAGAAATACAATCGTTGGTTGTTGAGGGAGGTGAAAAACTGCTTACAAGTTTTATAAAATCCAGTTTATGGGACGAAGCAAGAGTTTTTGTTGGCAACAAATATTTTAAAGAAGGAGTAAAAGCTCCTGAATTCCTCTATAAGCCTTCTGAGGAAGTACTTCTTGATGATAGCTCACTTTATTACTATAGGTGTTAATTTTCTTGTTAAAATAGCTAAAATAGAATAAATGAGTTTTGATAATAACGGTATCTTTGTTGTATAGTAATAGTTCGTTAGCATGTTATCTAAATTGAGCCTAACATGTTGAAAAGTAAATTTATTACTATTATAGAATATTGTTTTAAAAAATAGCCTGTAATATTTTTGTAAGAAATGATACAAAAATTAAATAGAATTAGCCTTGAATGGTTCCTCTTAATCTTGACTAGACTTGTTCCGGTTGGCTTCTTAAATATAATATTCATAAAAAATAATAGAGTTCGCAAAGTCTTATTTTTTAGTATCCTAATTTTATCACCCACTTTTTTTTACGGACAAAATACTGAAATTAAATTCAGAAGATCTTTTTTGCCAGCAATCGACAATAGTATACAGGTAATTATTGAAGACTACAAAGGATTTATGTGGTTTGGGACAGAGGGTAGCTTAAATAGATTTGATGGAGTTAATATGCTAGTGTTTGGTGAAGAGTTTGGGGATTCAACGAGTTTAAGCAATAATCAAATTCTTTCATTATACGAAACAAAAAATAAAGAACTTTGGATTGGTACATCATCAGGGCTTAATTTATATAACAGAGATCAAAATAAGTTCACACGATATTATTATAATAAATCAGCTGGGAGTAGTCACGATTTTAATATTATTAATGAAATAGCTGAAGATGCAGATGGCGATTTGTGGCTTGCAACAAGAGGAGGAGTATGTATATTTGATAGGGAGAATAAAGAATTTGTGCAATTTAAAAAATTCACACATAACAAGCAGTTATTAGACAATGGTTTTATTAATACAATAGTCATAGATAAAAAAGGAAGAATCTTTGCCGGAACCAGTCAAGGTGAAATTCTTGAATATGATAAAAAAACAGGAGTAATTACAGAATATCATTTTGATAACGGAGGTTCAGAATTACTTTCTGTAAGAGGAATTAGTAAATTAACGATTACCAGTAATGGCTGGATATGGGCTAGTACAGATGGAAGTGGTTTATTAAAGATGAAAAACCTTGAAAATGGCCATATATGGTTTGACCATTATGTGTATGATCCGAATAATCCTAAAAGCTTGAGCCATAACGTTGTTTATAGGCTTTGTGAATATAGGAAAGATGAGGTTTTAGTAGGCACAATAAATGGAGGTTTAAATCTATTGGATTATAATTTGAACACTTTTGAACGATTTCAGAAAAATCCAGCTAAAAGAAATAACATTAGTGACAATACAATATGGTCCTTATATAAAGACAAAAAAAATAGGGTTTGGATTGGGCTTTATAATGCAGGCTTAAATGTTATTGATAGTTTAGTGCCAAAATTCACATCATATAAGAATTCTGCCCTGGATAAAAATAGCCTAACACACAGTTCAATTACCTCATTTATTGAAGACTCTATTGGAAATGTGTGGATAACTTCTGATGGGGGTGGACTCGATTATTGGGACAGGAAAACCAATAAGTTTACGCATTTTAGACATAATCGGAACGATACTACAAGCCTAAGTGTTAATGAATGCTTGTGTTTATACCGAACCCAAACAGGCGAATTATGGGTGGGGTCATATGCCGGAGGAATAAATATACTTGGAAAAGATGAAAAATCTTTCAGGCATATTACAACAAAGGATGGTCTTGGTTCAAACGATGTGTTTTCAATTGTGGAAGGAAAAAATGGGGAGGTTTATATTGCAACTTTTAAAAAAGGGTTAACTGTTTATAATCCACAAACCAAGAAATTTACCCTGTATTCTCATAAACTGTCCGATACTACTACCATAGGTCGTAATTATATTCATGTACTTCATGTTGACCGTAAAGGTAATTTGTGGATTGGGTTTGATAACGCAGGTTTTGATTTGATGAAGAAAAATGTAAATGGAGATATCAGTTTTATCCATTACAAACACAATCCTAAGAATATTAACAGCTTAAGCAATAATACGATACTCGCTATCTTTGAAGATAGTAATGGAGGGATTTGGCTTGGTACAAGGAATGGTTTAAATATGTTAAACGTAAAAACCGGGAAATTTACGATCTATAGAAGCTCGGATGGCTTACCAAGTAATACCGTTGTTGGAATTATTGAGGATGATAAAGGAAATCTTTGGTTAAGTACCTTAAATGGGATTTCTATGTTTGATACAAAAGCCAAAGTTTTTAAAAATTACAATAAAAGTGATGGTTTACTAGGACAAAAATTCAATAATCGGGCTTCATATTACACAAACAAAGCAGGTGAGTTTTTCTTTGGTGAAAATGAGGGTTTTACTACTTTTCATCCTGATAAAATTCAATATGACCATAGTTACCCGAATTTATTTATTATAGGTTTTAAATTGTTTAATAAAGAGGTCGAAATCAAGGAAAGTGGTTCTCCTTTAGAAAAATATATTACAGAGGCTTCTGAAATTGTATTAACATATAATCAATCCGTATTTACTTTAGAATATGTTGCCCTTAATTTTACGAATCCAGAAAAAAATCAGTATGCTTACATGCTTGAGGGATTAGAAAAAGAATGGAATTATGTGGGGGAAAAAAGAACGGCAACATACACGAATCTTGATGCAGGTGAGTATATTTTTAAAGTGAAAAGCACTAATAGTGAAGGCTTTTGGAATGAAAATGAAACATCAATAAGGATAATTGTATTACCACCCTGGTGGGCAACATGGTGGTTTCGTACTATGACTGTTATTTTTATCCTGTCTGTATTTTATATTGCCTATCGTTTAAAAGTTCGGGATATTAGAATGCAAAGAAAGGTTCTGAAAAATATGGTTAATGAAAGAACATTAAAACTGAATGATGTAAATATACAATTAAAAGAAAGAAATAGGGAAGTGGTTCAACAGAAAGAAGAATTGCAAGTACAGGCAGAAACATTGGTTAAAACAAACAAGAAACTAAAGAAAAATACATTTGATCTTTCAAAACATAAAAATGAGTTAGAAGATCAAGTTAATATACGTACTGCTGAGTTAGAAAAGGCTAAAGTAAAAGCAGAAGAGTCAGACAGGTTAAAATCTGCATTTTTGGCCAATATGTCACATGAAATAAGAACACCCATGAATGCGATAGTCGGTTTTTCTCAATTATTAAACATACCGGACTTAACAGATAAAGAGAAAGGTAGATATATAGCTCAAATAAATACAAATACTGATTCGCTTCTTGTGCTAATTGAAGATATTTTAGATCTTTCAAGGATAGAGTCAAATCATGTTTCAATAAAAAAGAAAAAATTTGATCTTAATTTTCTTTTAGAAGAAGTGCTTTCAAACGGCTCAGTGTTAAATAATAACAATGTAGAACTTAGATTAAATAATAGCTGTAAAGATAATGATATTGTAGTAAATTCTGACAGAAACAGAATTAAACAAATACTTGTAAACCTATTTAATAATGCCTGTAAATTTACAGAAAAGGGCTATATTGAATTAGGGGCTAAAATAGAAAATGAGAAACTAGTATTATATGTGAGAGATACGGGTATTGGAATTTCGGAGGATAATTTAGAAACAGTTTTTGATCGGTTTAGAAAAGTTGCAGATGATAAAACTAAGTTATTTAGAGGAGCTGGTCTGGGTTTGGCAATTTCTATAAAAATTGCTCATATGCTTGGCGGGGATTTAGAACTTGAGTCAAAACTGGGTAAGGGTTCAATTTTTTCTTTTTCTTTACCTAATGATTTTGTTGAAAAAACAGAGGGAATTACTTGATAGCTAGTGTCTCTCATAATGGTGTTTCTTTTAGTTGTATTTCATTTACTAATTTTATGTACTTCTCTTCTTTATTTCCATATTAAATAATTTCTCTATATA
>JAOZNO010000990.1 GCA_029933755.1 Bacteroidales bacterium
AACAAAATGTGAAAAGATAAATTATTATAAAAAAACTGACATTATAGACAAACTCGTACCTGAACGGAAAATGACAACTATCAGGTTACTAGCGTAATAATACAAAATATCAACACGAATATTTGGCCATTAATCGTCATTCGCTTCGCTGTCATTAATGGTCATTTTAGTAACACTTTGATAATGACTACTTAATGACACTAAATAACAACTAAATGACCGTATATTCAAAACATAATTGTATCAAAAACCTTTATAGAATCAACACTATAGAGTTTTCGTTCAAAAACTAATTAGCTGTTACTAAACCCTTTTTTTTCATCGAAATCAACATAATTGCCATTGCTATAGTTAATGAAACAATACCTAATAAAAATACTCCGGTAAAGCCAAATAATTCATAAAAAAAGATACCTACTAAAGGTGAAAAAATTCCACGAAAACCAGTTAAGGTCAAATGAACCGACTGATAATCGCTAACTTCCTCATCTTTACAGAAATATGCAGAACCTATATACCATAACAATGCCATGGTAGCAGCAAACAAGCCATAAAACACATAAGAAGCAATCAGGCTATAATAGATTTTCAAACCCCAAATTTCGAAATGCACATCATAGTATTCAGTTAAGCCTAAAAAGAATAAATGAAGCAACATAAAGCCAAAAGTAAACACTGCATATTTTCGAGGATCAATTTTCCCAATCAACCGTCCGAAATAGGGTAGTAATAAAATGGCTAAAGTGTTGTATGAATTTTTATAAAAAGCGATACTGGAATAGTTTAAATGCAATACCTTTTCAAAAAAGATGGTAATTACTGCTGCGGTAGCCATCCAGGCAAATCCATAAAACATAAACGAAATTTCAAAATCACGATAAGGTTTATTGCCTTTCAGTATTTGCATCATCTTCTTTAAAGAGTTATAAATAGCCATAAAAAAATTGCTTTTCACAACTTCATTTTCAATTACTTTATAGTCAATTTTGCTTAGAATAAAAATGGATGAAATACCTAAAATTGCCACTAAAGGGTATATGTATGTATATGCACTATTATCATAATCAAGCAACAGCCCAAAAAGAAAAGTGGCAATCATCATCATCACCTTATTTATTGTTGATGCATAACTAAAGAATTTTCCAAAATCTTCGTGCGAATACGAGCTTTTTAATAAATGGTTAATCGCAGGAAACAACAAAGGATTTGCAAAATAGTAGATCATTAGAATTGCCAAAAATGCAATTTGATAGTAATAGTTATCATCCAAATTCATAGCATTTTGCGGAAAAAAGAATAAAAAGATAAGCGGTATACGTGTTATAATTCCAACGATTCTAATCAGTTTCTTTTTTCGTTTTACCCTATTTAAAATTTCACCAAATACAACGGAAAAAAGCAATACCATAACCATAACCTGAAACAAAAACGCAATCTGGTAATGACTTCCCTTCAAGCTCTTTATGAGAATAAATTCATTAAGTGCGAACAAGCCCAAAATAAACCCATCAATTATAGAGTATATCAAATGATAACGAAAGCTCTGCTTTGCATTATCAGGAATTTTAATTTTTAAAAATTTCAGCATTTTACTTAGTGTTTGAAAAAAAATTAAGTATCAGATAAGAAAACTCCAAGAATGAGGCTTTTGCAGTTTTGAAAATAAGGAGTTTACTATTGTAAAAGCATTGTACTGAGCATGTCGAAGTAACTGTTTTCAAAACAAGAGTAACGAAACCTTTAGCTCACAGCCTGCCCCGACTTTTCTCGGGGAACACCTATAAAATTATTAGTATTTGTGAGTAATTATTGGTGTCTTCTTACTGAGACTATTTAACAATTGGGCTGCAAAAGTAACA
>JAOZNO010000991.1 GCA_029933755.1 Bacteroidales bacterium
TAAAAGCAAAGTTAAAAAAAGAAGGAAGTGAAGTGTCCGAAAAAATCGGACAGTTGAAAATGAAAGCATTTGATGGAAAAAATAGAATCACAGATGTTATTGATACCGAACAACTTTTAAGATTAATACAATCTATTCCATCACCAAAAGCAGAACCTTTTAAATTATGGTTAGCTAAAGTTGGGTATGAACGAATTGAAGAAACAGAAGACCCTGAGAAAGCTTTTGATAGAGCAATGGAAACATATTTTAAAAAGGGTTATTCAAAAAACTGGATAAATCAGCGACTAAAAAGTATTGAAGTCCGAAAGGAATTGACAGACGAGTGGGAATTACGTGGAGTAAAAAAAGGATCGGAATATGCCATATTGACTGACGAAATAACTAAAGCTTGGGCAGGTCTTTCAACAAAAGAATACAAAGGATTGAAGAGCTTAAAGAAAGAAAGCCTTAGGGACAATATGACTAATTTATAGCTAGTTCTGAATATGCTTGCTGAAACTTCAACTACAGAATTATCTAAAAAGAAGAAACCAAAGACTCTAAAGGAAAATAAAGTTATTGCTAAAAAAGGTGGTAGTGTTGCAGGAAATGCAAGAAAGGACTTAGAACGAAAATTAGGTGAAAGTGTAATAAGTCCACTTAATGCAAAGGAACTTGGAAAACGAGATGATAAAGAAATTGAAGCAGAATAAACAACGAAATGCCAACAATAGCTAAATTCAAAAAGGGCAATAGATTGTATATGAGGCGATTGTATAAGAAATGAACACCGCCAAATCTTTGATTTTGGTGTTTAAATTTACTAATATTAATTCATTTAACGGACGGTATTTATAAAAAATTAAGTGAATTACAGTTTGCCTGACAAAATAAAAATATCACAATGTGCTGAATGTAAATATTGAGTCTGCTCCGAAAAGTATGATTTTCTGTATTTAGCCGCTAAGCGGGTTTTTAACAGGCAGATATACAGACTTATACGTTTTTGATTCTAATAGGATTACCCGCTAAGCGGCTTTTCGGAGTGCCGTCAATATTGTAAATTGCTTTACCTAAAGAAATTTAGACATAGCTATAACATTTGATTCATGCCTGCATTCGGATGCCTAAATTAGTTCATCCATTTTTCGAAGCAAGCTAATATTCAAAAAGCTTACCCATTTTTTGTTAGCCACTCAACAGCACCTTCTGCACTACTACCTTTTAATAACTTCATTCCATTGGGCCCTACTTCGGTAGAATATTTATTTACAGATAACCTGGTAACCGCATCCTCTGAGGTAATAGTCATAAAATATTTTATACCAATTTTAGCAAATGCAGGAAAAACCTCTGAGGCAATAAACTTCTGAATTTCAGGACTAAACACACCTTTCGCTTTGTGCGAATCAACTATCCATGCATGTACATTATTCGCTTTAGCATGATTAATTCCACGAATTAAAATAGCCTCCTTAAATTCTTCCAAACTAACAAAGTAAGTTGACCATGTATCAATAATGGCTCTTGCAGCAGAATCGTATTCTACTACCAATTTGTTTGGTATTTCAAAAACTTTTGTTCTCATAATAAAATCCCTCTCTAATTTTAGTTAAATTGTGCTCGTTTATATTAATGAGCCTAGAGCAAGCTCACAAGCTATGAATAGACAGAAACCTAGTTAAAACATTGAAGAAAATCAGGGATAATAAATGTACGGCTTTTTTTCTTTAAATCAAAGTACTAGATAAATTTTATGTTCAGTAGTGCAATTTCTTAATATCATTAATGACTTTAAATCATGGGTTTTATTCCCCGCATTTTGATGCGCTAATAAACATCAAGATTCGACTGAGATACCTCGTCAGCTTGCTGCG
>JAOZNO010000173.1 GCA_029933755.1 Bacteroidales bacterium
TTAGCCTGATTAATTCATAAACTTATTAGATGTTTTACTAATTGTCTGTAAATATGCAATTTAAACCAAAATAGTGAAAATATTTAAAAATAATAAATTTACCAAAGGTGCATTTTTTCTTTGTCGGACTTTTCGTTGCAAACCTCTTGCAGTATAAGCATACAGCTTTAAGATTTGACGCCTCAATTCCAACAAAGAAAAAACGCATGAATTATTCAGGTTAGTAGCTGTACAAAATACTTAAAGACTACCTCTAAATTTAATCAATAATAGAATTAATACTTAAGCCGATAGTAAACACTCTATTTTTAAGATCCATTTCAGGATTATTACCTGTAGGATCAAGCGGAACGAAACCAAAATTATATTTTAAATCAACCTGCATAACCCTGGTAGTTCGTCTTCGACCAAAGCTCTTTCTTCTTCGTCTTTGATTTTTTTGAAAATAGTGAATATAACCAAAACCTATTGAAACTCCAATATCATATGGATTTATTGACTCTTGAAATTCAAGATTTAGTCCTTTTGTCTCCTTAATAGCTCCTGACGTATTTTCTATTTTCTCCCACTTTTCCACAGCATTTACTAAATAAGCACCATACGGGCCTATTTTAGCATAAAAGTTAGTAAAGTTTTCTTTTAAATAAAAAGGAACTACCAGATAATCAACATTATAATTTGTTTTAGTAGTGTATACTGAAAGTCCATCTTTGACAATTTTTGTCCGTTGCATTCCCTGCATAGAATATGAAAAGCCTGTCTCAATTGTAATAATATGACTTACTGGAAAATCAAATGAAATATATGGACTAGCACCAACCCGAACGACTGTTTCCTCATTGTTCTTATCACCAGACAAACTTGAAATATTTATACCAAACTGTGCACCTACCAGAGGTTGTCCTATTAGTTTAACTGAAAGATAAAATGAAAATATGACGAGTAAAAAAATCTTATGTATTCTATTCATAATGAATAATTATATCTGTTTTAGTAATGCAAAAATAACTCAATACATTACAACTTAACACAATGCATTCAACTTTTCTTATTTGTATTAGTTATTATTCCCTTACGGATATATTTATAAAAGCTTAATGAAATACTTTACAAAAAAACGGCCAAAATAGGTTTTTGTTTTAAATAAGCAGATTAATTATTAAAAAAAACTGTTCTACTACCAGTTTAGCAGGTAAAATTTTATAATTATCGACCGTTTCAACAGGGACAGAAACTGGAAGACCGAACTTGGAAGTAATCAAACTTCAGTATTCCGTATTCTAACCAATTCTTGTTAATGCAATGTAAACGTTTTATTCATTTTCACTAAATTTGCAGTAGTACCATTTTTTCTAATAAAAGTATTACATTCAATACTACTATTTTCAAAATTACAGAACAATATATAAGCTCATTATAAAAATCACCTTATTTTAACTTGAAATTATTTTGATAATTTACTTTTTTATAATATCTTTGACCAAACGTTCAGTCATAAAACCATGTCGCCAAGAACAAAAAAGCAATTTAAAGAAATTAGAAAAGAAAAGCGTGCGATCATAATGGAAGCAGCTATTGAGGTTTTTGCCGAAAAAACTTTTATGGGTGCTTCGGTAAGTATGATTACAAAAAAGGCAGGAATATCAAAAGGTTTACTCTATAACTATTTTGACAGTAAGGAAGACTTGCTTCAGCAAATTATTTTTGAAGGTATTGATGAGTTTATCCAAGTCTTTGATGTAAATAAAGATGGCGTTTTAACCGAAGATGAATTTGCATACTTTATTGATGAAACTTTTAGGTTACTGAAAAAGGATATTCATTTTTGGAAACTTTATTTTTCGATTATTGTACAACCGGATGTTATGGTATTAGTTCAAGATAAATTTATGGAAATACTAGGGCCTTTTCTGCAAACTTTAATGGATTATTATGAAGCAAAAGGCATAGCAAACCCAATGGCACATGCAAGGCTATTAGGTGCACTAATGGACGGAGTTTCAATGAATTACTTAGTAGACCCGGTAAGTTTTCCTATTGAGGATATTAAAAAGATAATTATTGATAAATTCAAATAAAATGTATAAACCGAAAGCTCTGGTTGAAATATCCTTTGTTTTTTTGATCTTATAATGTTCTGTTTATTTGTTTATCTGTTTATTTGGTGATTTTATCATCACCGAATAAACAAATAAACATATCACCAATATACAAAAAAATTAATTATCAAACAGTTAAGGAATTACAGAATATCTAAACCTGAGCCAAAACGAATATTATACTACTAAATATTACAATCTTAATGTAAAAATAATTTTATGAAGCAACTTATTTTAAGCCTGACAGCTTTGCTAACATTTAGTATATCGGGCATGTCGCAAAATTTAACGGCAAAGCAAATCATTATTAAAGCAGATGACCTGCAAAGGGGCGAAAGCAATAAAGGGGAAATGTCAATGAGCATTGTACGCCCAAAATGGACAAGAACTATTACCATGAAAAGCTGGTCGAAAGGAAGGGATTATTCAATGACCTACATTACATCACCCGCAAAGGAAAAAGGCCAGGTTTTTTTAAAACGGAAAAATGAAATGTGGAATTGGATACCCACAATCAGCCGTATGATAAAACTGCCACCATCATTGATGTCGCAAGGATGGATGGGTTCTGACTATACAAACGATGATATTTTAAAAGAAAGTTCAATTGTAGTAGATTATGAACATAAAATAATTGGTGCTGATAAATTAGAGGGTGAGGATTGTTACAAAATAGAGCTAACACCCAAAGAGGATGCAACAGTTACCTGGGGAAAAGTAATTAAGTGGATAAGCAAAAAACAGTTTTGGCAGCTTAAAACACAATATTTTGATGAAGACGATGAATTGATGAGAACGGAGAAAGCATCAGAAATAAAACAGTTTGGTGATCGGAAACTTCCATCAAAACTCGAGATAATTCCGGCCGATAAACCAAATCAAAGAACGATTGTAACGATTATTTCCAGTAATTTTAATATAAAAATCGATCAAAGTTTTTTTTCACAACAAAATATGAAAAGAATACGATAAAGCAAAATATAAGACAAAAGTAAAACAGGGCAAAAGATAATCAGTAAGCAAATCAGGTTTGTGAACTAAATATATAAAACTAAAAAAATCTTTAAAGAATGGATAAACAAGACTTTAGAATCAACTATACAACTGTTTTAATTTTAGTAATTGGCAATATATTACTCATCGTCTTAGGCGCAATTGCACACGTTCAACATTGGGAATTTTCAAGTTTAATATTGGAGTTTGGATTAGCTCTATATTTTTCAGTTTGGGTAATAGTACTAAGTGACATGGCAAAAAACAAAATTTATAATAAAACCTTTTGGATTATGTCGATGTTTATTATGCCTGGTATTGCGCAGGTTTTTTATCTGATTCAAAGAGATAAACTAATCAGACTTGGCAGCAAATTCAGAATTAGATATTGAGTTATAAAATATAAAAAACAAACAGATGAATATATTAATAGCCTGGCGAAACATAGGGCGAAACAAAAAAAGATCCCTTATTACCATTAGTTCAGTAATTCTGGCAGTTGTATTGTCGGTATTTACACGTTCATTTCAAGAAGGAAGTTATTCAAAAATGATTGAGAATGCCGTTGGTAAATTTACTGGTTACGTACAAGTGCATCAAAAAGAATATTGGGCGGATAAAATGCTTGATAATGGTATAGAAGTAAATGATAAGTTAATTAATGATATTTTATCGACAAAAGGTGTTGAAGGGCTAAATATGCGACTAGAGAGCTTTTCACTGGCTGCTTTTGGTAACAGCACAAAAGGAACACTCATTATGGGTATTGATCCTGTAAAAGAGGAGAGTATGCTAGACCTTAAATCTAAATTAATAAAAGGTGAGTATATCAATAGTGATGATCAATCAATTTTAATTGGTTCAAAACTATCCGAATACTTGAAACTTTCGGTTGGTGACACCTTAGTTCTTCTGGGACAGGGGCATTGGGGACAGTCGGCTGTTGGTGCTTATCCTATTAAAGGGATTGTAAAAATGCCAGCTCCGGATATTGACCGGCAAATTGTTTTTATGCCTTTAAAGCTTTCGCAGGAATATTTCTCATTTAATAATGGTATTACTTCTATTGTGGTAAAGTTTAAAGATTCGGACTACACACAAACCATTTGCGATGAACTAAATGCGAAACTGGACACGACTCAACATACAGCAATGACCTGGCAAAAAATGTCACCTGAAATGGTACAGGTAATACAAAGCGACAGGGTGGGTGGCATATTAATGATTGCCATACTTTACATGATTATTGCTTTTGGTATATTTGGTACGGTTTTAATGATGACCGAAGAGCGAAAAAAAGAATTTTCAGTAATGATTGCCATTGGGATGCAAAAATCAAAATTGGTGCTTATTACCTTATACGAAACCGTTTTAATGAATGCATTAGGAATAGCTATTGGCATAGCACTTGCCCTTCCTTTGGTGATATATTTTAATATAAACCCTATTGAAATGACAGGTGCCGAAGCAGAATCAATCGAAAAATTAGGTGTAGAACCAGTACTACCGACCTTAATTAGTGCAAAAATATTTATTAACCAGATTATAATCATACTAATTATAACCGCAGTGGCGGCAATATATCCGGCATTTGCAATATTAAAGATGAAAGTACTAAAATCTTTAAGACACTAATTTTATGTATTTCAATAAATCTGCGAACGATTAACTAAGCTATTGATCGTCACCAGATAACTATATTTGTAAAAGTGAATAAATTATTAAAATAAAGATATGAACTTAATAAATTTGCGTATAGCCTGGCGAAATATTTGGCGAAACAAGCTACGAAGCTCTGTTGTAATGATGGCAGTTACGGTTGGCCTGTTTGGAGGCCTTGCTGCATCGGGTATTATGAAAGGAATGGTTGTGGATATGGTCAAAAACTCATTGGAAAACCAGGTTTCACATATTCAAATTCATCATAAAGACTTTAAAGCAAACAACGAAGTTGACTTCCTCATAGAAAACTCTTCTGGAATAATTGAAAGAATAAAGAAAAACAAGGAAGTCAAAGGCGTTTGTGAGCGGACAAAATCATATGGTATGGCATCAACCGCATCAAAAGCGACCGGTATAATGATTAATGGTATTGTGCCAGAAAAAGAAAAGCAAGTAACACAAATTTATAACAAACTAAGCGATAGTTTAGGCAACTATTTTATATCTGATAAGAAAAACCGGATACTAATTAGTGAAAAGCTAGCAAAAAAACTAAATGCCAAAATCAAATCAAAAATTATAATAACTTTTCAGGATTATAATGGTGATTTAACAGGTGGAAGTTTTAAGGTGGAAGGAATTTACAAAACGCAAAACGGCATGTTTGATGAGCAAAATGTATTTGTAAGAAAAGTAGATTTAGACAAGCTATTAGATATGCCCGCAAATTCGTCACATGAAATAGCTATCCTTTTGAATGATTTTCAGAAAGCCCCTGAAGTTTTAAGCCAAATTAAACCTGCTATACCTGAATATTTTTCCGAGGCATGGTATGATATTGAGCCCTATTTGAAATTTACATCTACATTAACTGAATTTATGCTGCTTATTTTTATGTCAGTAATATTATTGGCACTGGGGTTCGCCATTGTAAATACCATGCTTATGGTAATTCTGGAACGCACCAAAGAACTGGGAATGATTATGGCCATTGGCATGAATCGGTTTAAAGTGTTTAAAATGATTATGTACGAAACAACCATTTTAGCTATTGTTGGCGGCGCACTGGGTATATTGGTTTCTGTTATTTTTACTTGGTATTTTGGTAATGTAGGAATTGATATCTCATCGGTTGGCGAGGGCTTTGAGTCCATGGGGTTTGGCTCTGTGATGAGACCAGTATTGGAATTTGCTGATTATATTCAGGTAATTGTTTTAGTGTTTATTACAGGGATAATTGCATCCATTTTCCCAACAATACGAGCACTAAAAATGCGCCCTGCCGAAGCAATAAGAAATTAATTTATCATAAATTATAAAACACAACAGAAATGAATATAATAGAATTAAAAGACTTGCATAAAATTTATAATGAAACAGAAGTTGAAGTACATGCAGTAAATGGAGTAGATTTAACTTTTGAAAAAGGTGAATTTGCTGCAATAGTAGGCCCTTCCGGCTCAGGTAAAACCACATTGCTTAATATGCTGGGCGGTTTAGATACACCTACTTCAGGTAAAATTACTATTAATAATACGGATATAAGCCATTTGTCGGGATCTCAATTGATTGATTTTCGTTTATGGAATATAGGTTTTGTTTTTCAGGCATATAATTTAATTCCGGTATTAACTGCCAAAGAAAATGTAGAATTTATAATGCATTTGCAAGGAAGAAAAAAAAATGAACGAGAGGCCAGAACCAAAGAATTGCTTACCGCTGTTGGCCTGGGTGATCGATTAAATAGTCGTCCATCAAAATTGTCAGGTGGTCAGCAACAAAGAGTAGCGGTCGCCCGTGCATTGGCATCAAAGCCGAAATTTGTTTTGGCCGATGAACCAACGGCTAATCTTGATTCAAAATCGACTGAGAACCTGCTGGATATTATGGAACGATTAAACAAAGAGGAAAACATCACCTTTATTTTTGCTACGCATGATGCCCGGGTTATGAAAAAAGCACGACGGGTAATTACGGTTGAAGATGGAAAAATAGTTTCGGATGTTCGCAAGAATGGAGATGAGTAATTTAAGAATATGGATGTTGCCCTTTCAGGGCTAAGATAAATATGCTTGTTTATTCAAAGGGCGTTGCCCATTGTTAATGCTTTTGCCCTTTCAGGGTAATATTCAACGAATAACATTATCAGGGTGAAGCCCTGACAGCATTAAAATAGGGCATCGCCCTATTTGTATAACGAAGAACGTTCAAACCAGCCCCCGATAAAATTCGGGGCAGGCTCTGAAAGGGCATAAGCAATAGACTTTAACTAAAATAACAAAATTATGCCACAGTCTCTATCAAAAGTATATGTGCATATCACTTTTAGCACTAAAAACCGCCAAAACATCATAGATAATGAGATTAAAAATAAACTGTTTGAGTATTTAGGGGGAATTTGTAAAAAACTAGAATGTAACCCTGTCAAAGTTGGTGGCTATAAAAACCATGTTCATATCTTATGTATTCTATCAAAGAAAGTTACACAAATAAAGTTGTTGGAAGAAGTGAAAAAGAGTTCATCGAAATGGATTAA
>JAOZNO010000992.1 GCA_029933755.1 Bacteroidales bacterium
AGAGAAATTGGGGAAACCCCTATTTGCTTATTGGAGATATTTATGCTGGCTACAGCAGTAAGTATGGTACAAACGATTTTGAACACAGTACAATCTACTGGCTGGCAGTTGACCAGTATAAAAAAGCTAAGAAGCTTGATTCTGCCCTAACTAAAATTGCAAATGAAAAAATTGAATATTATCAAGCATACTTTCCTGATAGTGAAGATACTTTTTTTAATGGACTAACAAAAGGGCAAACATATAATATAGGTGACTGGATAAATGAGACAACACTTGTTAGAACCAGGTAAAAAAGAGTAATTTTTATACCCTTTTTCTACCTTTGGCCGATTTTCCTTTTTTATGTTTTCTTTTCCTTGCAGGAGATCCGGAATTTACTTTTTGGTTTTTCTCTTTTTTTTCTTGGAAAGCACCTTTAGAGTGTTTTAGTGATGGTGTTTTTAAATAATTTTTATCATGTAAAGATGGTCTTTCTTCTTCAGTAAACACATTTGAAATTTCCATATGTTCGGGTAAGTCTACCATAGGAATTACCTTTTTCATGGTTTTTTCAATTTCTATTTGGTAGGCTTTTTCTGCTTCATTAATAAATGTGATTGCTACACCAGTTTTATCAGCCCTACCTGTTCGCCCAATGCGGTGTAAATAATCACCGGGCACACTAGGTGTATCAAAGTTTATTACATGAGTAACATCTGTTATATCAAGTCCACGTGCCATAATATCTGTTGAAATTAAAACACGGTGGATACCATCTTCAAAGTTTTTTAATGCATTAATCCGGTAATTTTGCGATTTATTTGAATGAATTACTCCAATCTGATCAGGGAATTTTTCTACTAAATGTTCATGTAAACGGTCGGCCAGTTTTTTATTTCCCACAAATACTAAAACTTTGCTTAGGGTTTCATTATCAGAAAGTAATATTTCAAGTAAATTTACCTTTGTGTTAAAATTTGGAACATCATATGCCTGTTGAATAATTTGTTCTAAAGGAGTTCCATGTGCAGCAATTTCAATCTTTGTTGGTTCAAAAAAGAAATCATTTATCAGTAGTTCCACATCCTCAGATAAAGTAGCCGAAAACATTAAATTTTGCCTTTTTTTAGGCAGTAAATCCATAATGTTTATCAATTGCGCTCTAAAACCCAGGTTTAGCATCTCATCTACTTCATCAATAACTAGTTTTTGAATTGTTTTTAAACGAAGAATACCAGTTAGGGTAAGGTCTATTAAACGACCGGGGGTTGCAACTAACAAGTCCAGCCCATCGTAAACCATCTGTTTTTGTGTGTTGATATTTGTACCACCATAAACCCCGGCAATACGTATATTCATGTATTCTGTCAGACTTTTTGCTTCTTTAACCACTTGTAAAACTAATTCCCTGGTAGGTACAACAATTAATATACGAGGGGTTCTTTGGTCTGAATACTTATGCTGTTTTAAAATTGGCAGTAGGTATGCAAAAGTTTTTCCTGTTCCGGTTTGTGCAATACCCACCATATCTTTACCTGAAAGCACTACAGAGAATGCTTCCTTTTGGATTGGAGTAGGATATTCGTAGCCAATATCACTTAATGCGTTTAATAAGGGTGTATTTATATTTAATTCACTAAATACCATAGCAATACATTTATTTTTTATTAGTGTATTTACAATAGGAAATGAGTTATTTGCAAAAAAAGCAGTTTAAATACAATGATTAATTACAAATTTCTAATTACCAATAATTTGCAAAGGTAATCTGAAACAGTGACATGATAAAATTTATTCGAAAATTAACAGTATGCTAAATAATAAAGAGCTTAGTCTAAAAACCCCTGACAGGGTTATATTTGCAAAATACTAAA
>JAOZNO010000174.1 GCA_029933755.1 Bacteroidales bacterium
ATATAAGCATTTATTCTAAATTAAACAAATGTTTTTTTAAACCCGATTGCCCTGGTAGTACAGCCCTCTGAGCTGTTAATCAATAAGCTCGGAGCAAGCTCACGAGGTTTGAATTGGAAAGGATTTATTTTATACGATGAAAGCATCGGGGAATTAAGCCTACGGTAGGATTAAAACACAGCTCGGAGAGCTGTGCTACATCAATTCCCCCAATTATCCCGGTCCAGACTTCGATATTGAATAGCTTCTGCAAGATGATCAGCTTGAATAGCTTCGCTGTTAGATAAATCGGCAATAGTACGCGAAACTTTTAAAATACGATCATAAGCTCTGGCCGACAAACCCAGCTTTTCCATTGCATTTTTTAATAAGGACTGTCCAGTTGCATCAATCTCA
This sequence comes from Bacteroidales bacterium, assembly GCA_029933755.1. Lineage (GTDB taxonomy): Bacteria > Bacteroidota > Bacteroidia > Bacteroidales > NBLH01 > NBLH01. The sequence continues at coordinate 397 of JAOZNO010000174.1, forward strand.
CAATAGGTTCTAATTTGTTTTGAGCTCATTTGCGCATTAGCATATACCTCTTTAGCATCCTTAAAGCGTTCTGATTGTATATCTCTGGCAGCGATAACCCTCGTCCTAACCGTTTCGCTATTTTCAGAGGCTTTCATTTCCGACAATTTACTAAAAGGAACAGGAACTACTTCAATGTGAATATCAATGCGATCTAACAAAGGGCCGGAAATCTTATTTAGATATTTCTGCACCATTCCGGTAGAACAAACACAGTCTTTATCAGGATGATTATAATAACCACATGGGCAAGGGTTCATTGATGAAACCAGCATAAAACTGGCCGGATAATCAACTGTAAATTTTGCCCGCGAAATGGTTATTTGTCGATCCTCAAGAGGTTGCCGCATTACTTCCAGAACGGTTCTTTTAAATTCAGGTAACTCATCTAAAAAAAGGACTCCGTTATGTGCTAAAGAAATAGCGCCAGGTTGCGGAAACGCACCACCACCAACCAAAGCGACATCACTAATAGTATGGTGCGGTGATATAAATGGCCTTGCAACCATTAATGAAGTATCTTTTGCAATTTTTCCGGCTACGGAATGAATTTTAGTTGTTTCTAAAGCTTCATGCAAAGTCAGTGGTGGCAAAATTCCGGATATTCGTTTAGCAAGCATGGTTTTACCAGCTCCCGGAGGACCAACCATAATAAGATTGTGACCACCCGCAGCAGCAATTTCCATTGCACGCTTTACATTTTCCTGACCTTTCACATCCGAAAAATCTAAATCGGAACTTTTTAAGCTATTAGAAAATTCTTTTCTTGTATCTATTATCGTTTGATCTAATTTAATATCTCCTTTAAAAAAATCAATTACCTGTTTAATATTATCAACTCCAAAAACTTCTAACTTATCAACTACAGCAGCCTCACGTGCATTTTCTTTTGGCAGGATAAAACCCTTAAAACCATCTTCGCGGGCACGTATGGCTATTGGTAAAATCCCTTTTATTGGATTTAAGCTTCCATCAAGCGAAAGTTCACCCATAATCATGTATTTATGAACTTCGTCGCCGGGTATTTGTTCATCGGCTGCAAGTATTCCAATCGCCAAAGGTAAATCATAGGCACTTCCTTCCTTACGGATATCAGCAGGAGCCATATTTATAACAATTTTTTTTCCGGGAATTTTATAGCCACATTCTCTTAAAGCAGAATCAATTCGTTGCTGACTTTCCTTAACTGCATTATCTGGCAAACCAACCAGAAAAAAATTAATTCCGGCTGAAATATTAACTTCCACAGTAATAGTTAGAGCATCAATGCCTTGCACAGCACTTCCGTAGGTTTTTACTAGCATAAATATCCGTTATAAAAATTCAATCTCCAAATTTAAGAAAATAAGTTACTTTCAATATAGTGAATTTTGCATGAAATAAATTTCCTGCAAATTCTTTTTTAATAGTTGCAACTATCGTACATAATTTGCACTATCATCCTTTGAGTTTCAACAAAACCACTCAAAACAACACGCTCATTTTTTATTTGATAAGAAATTACTAAAGTAATATAATTTCAAAGAACATTTTTTAATATTATTTTTTTCTTTTTATTGAAGATAATTACTAACTTTCTAACCTTAAGTCTGCTCCGAAAAGTGTAATTTTCTGTATTTAGCCGCTAAGCGGCTTTTCGGAGTGCCGTCAACCTTATTAATTTCAGCTAATTCATTTAATTTTATATTACTATGATTATTTTAACCCTTTTCATTCTAATACTAACAGCTTTCTTCATCTTTTTAACAATAAAAACAATTGAGGTAAATAAAGGTAGAGAAAAGGCAGATGATGCATATAAGGCTACTGAAATTGTAAAATTTGAGGATAATAGTACGGTACAAAAAATATCAATTATGCCACTGATTGATTCTGAAAGCATAAATGATAATTTAAAAACTGAAAATGGTGTTTCTTATCTAATTTCTGCTGACGACAAAAACATTTTACTGGATTTAGGATTCAACCGGGCTAAAAAACACCCATCTCCACTTCTTGAAAATATGAAAGCTTTAGGTAAATCATTTGAAGATATTAATTATATCGTTTTTTCACATGCACACCTTGATCATTTAGGAGGGATGAATGAACAAAAAACCAAATCATTTAGCATCTCACAGTCAATCGTAGAAACACCTAAGATTCCTATTTATACTCCGGTAAAAATACAAGCCTCTGCATTTAACCCGCAACTGGATGAAATAATTGTTTCAGAAAAACCAAGTATAATAGAACCCGGCATCTACACTATTGGAAACATTCCTAGACATTTATTTATAATGGGGTATGTAGAAGAACAAGCTCTTGCATTAAGACTTGCAGGAAAAGGAATTGTATTAATTGTTGGATGCGGACATCAAACAATACAGCGAATTATAGAAAGAACGAAACAACTTTTTGATGAAAATATTTATGCGGTCTTTGGTGGTTTGCATTTGCCTATTCTAAAAAAAGGAAAAATCAGCTTACTATCCGTAGTACAATATATAGTTGGTAGCGATTATGCTCCATGGAATGGATTAAGTGAAAAGGATGTATTTGATGCAATTGAAAGCATTAAAAATGAGAACATTCAATTGGTAGGGCTTTCCCCTCATGACAGCTCAGAATGGAGTATCAAGCAGTTTAAAAAAGCTTTTGGCGATAAATATGTTGATATAAAAGTAGGTAAAGAAATTACTTTATGATTATTAACATTATTTAACCTCAACAACAATAACCTACAGAAATGCCAAAATACAGGTATTATAGAGCTATTTAATAAGTGATTTTCTATAACATTAGTGATTTACCTATAAAATAAGGACTTATACAAACTGAAAATTAGAAAAAGCCAAATATTACATATATCTTTGCGCACTCAAAAAGCAGGCATAACATAAAAAAATGCTTGTAAACATTAATTAATCAGAGACTTGTAAGCATCATTTCGGTAATGTGTTTGAGGTTTGTGATTACAAAAACTCAAATACATGATAACATTTAAAGAAACAGAATTAAATCCGGATATTTTAAAAGCTCTGGATGAATTAGGATTTGTTAACCCTACTCCTATCCAGGAAAAAACAATACCACATTTACTATCTTCAGAACGTGATTTAGTTGGCTTTGCTCAAACAGGCACAGGAAAAACTGCGGCATTTGGACTTCCAATAATTCATCAAGTTGATACAAAATCAAAAAATGTACAAGCAATTATACTTAGTCCAACACGTGAACTATGTGTGCAAATTGCCAAAGACATTACCAATTATGCTAAATATACAAAAGGACTAAATGTTGTTGCTGTGTATGGAGGGACTAGTATTGATACACAAATAAGAAGTTTGAAAAAAGGTGCACAAATTGTGGTAGGAACACCCGGAAGAACGCTTGATTTAATTAAACGTAAAAAATTAAAACTAGGCGAAGTTGATTATTTAGTTCTTGACGAGGCCGATGAGATGCTGAGCATGGGGTTTAAAGATGATTTAGATGCCATTCTGGAAGGAACACCTGCCGAAAAGCAAACACTTTTATTTTCGGCAACCATGCCTAAAGAAATTGCAAATATTGCAAAAAAATACATGAAAGATTCAGTAGAAATTTCTGCTGGCAAAAAGAATATCGGTGCTGCAAATGTAAATCATGTTTATTACATGGTAAATGCCCGTGATCGATATTTGGCTCTAAAAAGAATTGCAGATGTAAATCCTCAAATTTATGGAATTGTTTTTTGCCGTACCAGACGTGAAACAAAAGAAGTTGCTGAAAAATTAATGGGAGATGGTTATAATGCTGATGCTTTGCATGGTGATTTATCACAAGCTCAAAGGGATTATGTAATGAGCCGCTTTCGTTCAAAAAATTTACAATTACTAGTTGCTACTGATGTTGCCGCTCGCGGACTTGATGTGACTGACCTAACGCACATTATCAACTATAATTTACCTGATGATTTAGAAGTCTATATTCACAGAAGTGGAAGAACAGGAAGAGCAGGTAAAAAAGGAACATCCATAACCATTATCCATTCAAGAGAAACAGGCAAAATCAGAATGATCCAGAAAAAAGTAGGAAAAACTTTTGAACATGCATCTGTACCAAGTGGAAAAGAGATTTGTGGAAAGCAGTTATACAATCTAATTGATAAGGTTGAAAAAATTGAAGTGGACAACACACAAATTGAACAATTCTTACCCGAGATTTATAAAAAATTAGAATGGTTAAGCCGCGAAGATCTTATTCAACATTTTGTTTCAGCTGAATTTAATCGATTTTTAGCTTATTATAAAAATGCTCCTGATTTAAATGTTTCAAAATCAGACAGAGGTGACCGATCAGAAAGACCCGGCAGATCTAGATCTGACAGATCGTCAAATAGGTCAGACAGAACAGAAAGAGGTAAAGGAAAATCCAGAGATGGTAATTTTTCACGTTTCTTCATAAACCTAGGAACTAACCATGACCTTAGTACGGTAAAATTAATTGGTATAATTAACGACAACACTCGTTCAAAGGATATTGAAATTGGAAAAATTGATTTAATGAAAAAATTCTCGTTTTTTGAAATTGAAAAAAAGCACGAGGAAAAAATTCTAAAATCATTTGAAAATAAAAAACATGATGGCTTAAGAATTTCTGTTGAATTAGCTCAATCAAAAGGCGAATCAGAGGGAAGAAGCAAAGACAAACCCCGCAAAAAATACAATGATAAAAAATCAGATAATTGGAGCAAAAAGAGGAAAAGGAAATAGTTCTCAGTCTCCAGTTCCCAGCAGGCATTAATCAGATTTAACTGCCTACTGGGAATTCAAAACCATTTACTTCCTAAATTTATTCTTTTTATATTGAGTTAGTATATCTGAATATTCCTTTAGCCTTTGGTAAAGTTTTGTAACATCCTCATCTTTAGCATTAGGAAAATACTCTTTTATTTGTTCAACAGCCCTGTCAACTGCTTTTTGCGCCTTTACAAAATCATCTTGAGAAAAAGCGTCAGCCATTACTTTTAACGACTGATTCATAATGGCAATAGCATAAAGTTTCTTTTGCTCATGTTCCATAATCAGTTCTAATTGCCCGGTAGATTCTTCCCATTTCAAATAAGCCTTTTCCTCCACAACTTCAGCTTTATTGCTTTTATAATTGAAATACTTCATGCGAATAATTACAGGCTGCTTTTCAATATTTTTATCCGGACGATTCAAATCAAATTTGACTATTGCTAATTTATTTAAGCCGGGATAAACATTATCCAGAGTCATTCTGACAGTATTTGACTTTGTTTTTTTGAAAGGGAAACCATATAGATGATTAAAAATGATTTTGTTATTGTAAATAATCTCTACACTTACATCTCTTGCAACAGGGTAAAGCATACTCGACAGTTCTTGCTTAAAGCTTTCCTGCAAATTATAAGCATCACCAATATGCTGAAATAAACCACCACCATTTGTTGCCAGTTGTTTTAAAAGAGCCTGATTGTAACCCTGCCCCACTCCTATTGCAGAAAGATTAAGCCCTTTTGCATTGTATTCTTTTGATTTGCCCACAATTACACCAAGTTCTGTTTCACCATAGCCATCAGTTAGCAATATTAAACGATTTGTTCCCTTGGGTTTCATGTTTTTAAGAACCTCATCATAGCCTAAAACCATTCCCTTATAAATATTGGTATAACCATTAGCCTCAACACTATTAATCATATCAATAAACTCATTCCTTTTTACTCCTACTTTTCCTGCTTCAATAAGCAACTCAGGTTCTCCATCAAAAACAACTAAGGAAGCAATATCATCATCTCTTAATGATGAAACAAAATTTGAAAGCGATTTCTTTAGCTCCTCAATTCGCTCATATCCAGCCATTGAACCACTTTTGTCCATCACAAATGCAATATTTATTGGAGGGCCGTATTTATCAGATTCATCATTATTTGCAGTAAAACCAATATTTAATACCGCTTCTTTTGACTTTCCATTTATTAAATTGTTTCCCCATTCTACAATAATTCGTAAAGGCTTTCCTTTTTCTGCTTGAGGAAATTGTTTTGTTAAAAAGTTATTAAACTCATTAATAAAAAGGCTTTCAACCGTAGGGATATACTGTTCAGGATGTTCCAGTTTATGATCGGGTTTATATGTAATCCACATAGTACCATCACCAATTCCGGAAGTGTTAGACAAACTGATTACATTTATATCTTTCTGAAAATCCAGACTTACCAGGTATTTTTTTCCTTTAGGTAGGAGAAAAAAAGCTTCGCCATCACTATTTGTTTTGGTTTTATAAACTTTTTTAGATTTGATCAGGTTCAGGTAAACATTTTCATTTTCAAGTAAATCACCCGCCATGTTTTTCACAACAAGTTTATAGAAAATTCGGGCAGATGTTCCTGTCTGTTTTTCAGTAAGTTGTTGTGTAATCGTATCATTCTTATTTATTTCTTTGATATTTGTTGGTTCATAAGTAAATCCATAGCGTTCTTTCGATGGTGTCTTTAATAAAAACTCCATAAACTTATAGCTTTCTATACCATCTATATCAATCTCATAATCGTAACCAATTGGCACTAAATAACGAACAATACCCTGATTATCAGTTTTCCCCGTGTAAATAGTCTTCGTTTCAAGACAAGTGAGTTGTACCAGATAATAAGTTAGTGGTTTTTTGTTTGCTCTATTTATATTTAATTGAACAACCGACTCTATTTTTGTAGGACGTGTAGAATTATAAACCTTTTGTTTTACATAGCTGAATTCAATTTTGCTACGGTCGGGCATTGGCCTATTTTTCCTTTCCCAACGTTTTAAATCATAAGTCATAAATTCTGATGAACGCCTGCCACCTGATTCTGGCACTTCCAACAGCTT
>JAOZNO010000993.1 GCA_029933755.1 Bacteroidales bacterium
TTTTGGGTTTCCAAAACATAGTGAATCTTAATCGCTATCTTTGATAGCAATAATTATTAAATGACAATGGTTCGGTGTATTTTCTCAAACACCTAAAATACAGCGGTTATAATAATTTGAAATTTATATTAATTCATTAAAAATCTGAGCTTTGCGACTTTGCGGCTTTGCGAGAAACGGAAATTTAACGAAATACTAAAATGAAGAAAGTATATAAATACAGAAAAAAACTGCATTTAGAACAAGGTCAGTTTTATCTTTTTAAACTATACAAAAAAGTTGAAAGTTCTGATGGAGTAAGCTATTACGTATTGATAGATCCTTTTGGGAATAAACATCTTGCTCCTGCTGAGCATTATTTAACATATAATCTAAAAATTGGAAGTAGTTATTTATGTAAAATTGATAAAATTAACTGTCTTGGCCGTATATTTATTGAACCACCACATTCTTTTTATAAAGAAAATAAAATATACCTTTTTAAGTTTTTTAAAAGAATTAAAGAAAAACACAAATCCGGGAATACCTATATTTATTATATATTTTTAGGAGAAAACAAATACCAGGCTTTTCTTAACACCCCAAATTATAATCTCCCAAAATATTTAAAATCAGGGCTTCACTCTTTTTTAGTAAAAAAAATCTCAAAAGGAAAGGTTTATATTGATTTCTAAAGCTTTGCACTAGATAGAATTAAGATTAATTATCTATTATACAATTATTTACATCGACTTAAATTCTTTGCGTAGCTTTGTGGAGCCTTTGTGCTTCTTTGCGGAATAGCTATTACACAGAGTTTCACGAAGAACACGCAAAGATACACAAAGTACGTTTTGTATAAAAATGGGGGTTTAAAAAGCTTAGTCATCAGGAGCATCAGCGCACGTGTCTGTAAATCATTAAATACTAAAGACATAAACATACATGCGAAACAACAGTTGATTATTGTTAAATGGATATTGAATAATGTTGAATTGTGTCATTATTCAATATACAATAATCAATATTCATTTCTTTTTACATTCTAAGCGTTAATCCAATATTAAAATTAACATATCTTACGGCTTGTACTTCTTTTACAATTAGAAGTGTTTCATAATCAAAGACTTCAAACTCAGGGTTAGAAGCAATATAATCTGCTTTAAGAACGATACCAAAACCATCAGAAACTTTAACAAGAATACCACCTCCAAAATTCCAGGCAAATGCTGCTGCAAGTTTTCCTGCTGAATATAAGTTTACCGGATCAGGCTCGCTATATTTTTTGTAAAATAAAGTCTGATCAGGCCTAAAAGTAGATAAGACACCTATAAACGCATTTCCAAAAATAGAAAAATGGCTTCCCAGGTCAATTTTACCATAAGGCCCTGCCAGAAAATTATGTAAATTATAATCACCTGAATACAAATAAATTGTATCCATATCTGCTTTATTTTCAAACCGCACACTCAAAGTATCATTAAACCTTTGCGAATCAAAACCACTGTTATTAAATTTAAAGCTCCCGCCTATGCCAAACCAGGGATTAAAAAAATGCCCAAGTTCAAATCCAATATTATATCCATTAGTGGCAAATCCGGCATCTGAATTATCAAAGTCATTATCAGCAAAATCAGCAAGTGGTTTTGTAAGTCCACCGCTTATAATAATATACTTCTCCTGTGCATTAAGTGTTAACTGAACTAGTATCAGAAAAATAATTGATAGTAGAGATATTTTCATTGTAATAAGTTTTAAATTTTAGTTAAGTTGATATACAAAGGTATTTATAATTAGTGGGAATATAAACAAAAAGAAGGTTTCCATTTCTAACAATTTTCAATATCTCTAATACAAGGTGGAAAAAATGAAATAA
>JAOZNO010000175.1 GCA_029933755.1 Bacteroidales bacterium
TTACAATTTCTTAATCATAAGTACAAAGTACTCAATTTGGGTGTAATATACAGAAGTAAATAATACTGAGCCGCTGATACTTTTGTGTTAGCGGCTTTTTTATTATTTTTACACCAAAATATACGAATCATGTAAGTAAAAATAAAGCAGAGTTATAGATAAAATCAACAGAAAGGGTAGATACTCTTGAATACAAAAAATATATCAGAAATTGACAAGTTTGATTTATGATATACTTTAATTGCAACTTATAAAACGAAACATTTAAAAAAGTCTACTTAATGGATACATTAGAAATTCTTGATAAAATTGAAGAAATTATCAAAAGTGATAATTTTAATTCTACTGAAAATAAAACAGAAACAGATGGTGAAACTAAAAAAAGCCCACTTAAAGAGTTTATGAATTTAATCCTTTCGTTCTTTCTAAATATCCTTAGAACACCATTCAAATTAGCGGCTAAATATGTAACAACTGAAATTATTAAAGCAGTAAAAAAAGACAGTAAACTCTATGCTTTTATAATGGGTTTAATGGGGGTTATGTTTGTGTTTTTTTCCGTATTATGGCTTTTTATTTCAGTTGCTGTTGGTATTTATTTTTATGATAAAGGCAATTCTATTTTCATTTCAGTAGTTTATTCAATCATATTTCAAATTGTTAGTTTCTCCTTGATTGGAACAATTGCTTTTATTGCTTCAAAAAACATAAGATCACTAAAATTGTTCAAAGAAATTTCGGAATTAAAAAAATAAAATATTTCAATCAAAAGAGAGGCAAACAGAGGTTCATGTTAAGTTTGAAAATGAAACGGTTTGGCTTTCTCAAAAGCAAAAAGGAACTAAGGTAAAGTTAAAAGAAGAATCAAACACTATTAGATAATTATTTTTATATTGAACTGTATATTTACGTTCTATACTTATGTTTATGGATAATTCGAAAATTGAAATATACCAGATTGATGATGGAAATACTGAAATTTCAGTAAACCTTGATAATGATACTGTTTGGCTCAATCTTAATCAAATTGTAGAATTATTCCATCGAGATAAATCAGTTATTTCAAGACATATTAATAATGTATTTAAAGAAAATGAATTAATAAGAAATTCAGTTGTTGCAAAAAATGCAACAACTGCAAAAGATGGGAAAATATATCAAGTTGATTATTACAATCTTGATGTAATTATTTCAGTAGGTTATCGAATAAAATCAGCAAGAGGAACACAATTTCGTATTTGGGCAAATAAAATATTGAAAGATTACCTAATAAAAGGATATTCTATAAATGAAGAAAGGCTTTCGCAACAAAATGAACAATTGAAAGAGCTACAAGAATCAGTTAAGATACTTGGGAATGTTTTGAATTATAAGGAATTATCAAATGATGAGAGTGTTGGATTGTTAAAAATTATTTCAGATTATGCTTATGCATTAGATATATTAGACCAGTATGATTATCAGAGTTTACAGATAAAGGATACATCAGGAAAGGCGATTTACCAACTAACGTATGAGGAAGCTATTAAACAGATTAAACTAACAAAAACTAAGTATGGGAATAGTGATTTATTTGGACATGAAAAGGATGAATCATTCAAAAGTTCAGTAGCAACAATATTTCAAACTTTTGATGGAATTGAATTATATCCAAGTATTGAGGAGAAAGCTGCAAATTTGCTATATTTTATTACAAAGAATCATTCATTTTCAGATGGAAATAAAAGAATTGCTGCCTTTTTATTTTTGTATTTCCTGGAAAGGAACGGAATTTTATTTGATGAATCTGGTAAGAAACGAATTGCTGATAATGCCTTGGTTGCATTGACTTTGATGATTGCTGTAAGTAAACCTGATGAAAAAGATACAATGACAAAAGTAATTGTAAATCTGATAAATAAAAGAAATTAATACTTATAATATTCTGTATATCACATACATATAACATTAAATAAATTTTAAAACACATTTTAATGCCCCTAAATTTTAATTTTAAAAATACAATTATTGATGAAAAGGAGGCAGAATACCTTCAATTAAATACCGAAGGTGAACCAGCACATTTTTATGGAGCAAATGGATTTCCTTTAGGAACTTATTCAGAATTTTTGAAGCAGTTGAGTACTCAGTTCAAGTTAACATGCTTATCATTAAGAGCTTGCTGGCCAAACATAGGCAAAGCACCCCAACAAACGAACTGGGAACAATATGCCGATGATTTAATAATATTTTTGGAACAGAAATTTAGAGAGCCTATTGTTGGAATTGGGCATTCACAAGGCGCTACGGCAACCATTATTGCAGCATCAAAACGCCCTGAACTGTTTAAGTCGTTAATTCTAATTGAACCAGCTTCGGTAACACAAATAATGAGTACTACACTTAAGTTAACCCCTTATTTTTTTAAAATAACGCAACAACCATTTAAATCTGCTTTAGAAAAAAATGATATTTGGGAAAGCCGGGAAGCTTTTTATCAAAATTGCAGAAAGAATAAAGCTTACAAACGAATTAGTGATAAAGTTCTTACAGATTTTGCAGAATTTGGACTCCGACCAATAGAAAATGGAAAATTCACTTTAACATTTTCATCTGAATGGGAATTATCAAATTATTTACTGGCACCTTCCATTTGGAAATACTTACGAAAAGTTAAAATCCCAATCCAGGTAATCGCAGGAAAACCCTCACTTTTTTTCAGCCAAAAAATAAGAGAAAAATGGAAACAAGTATCTTCAAACTCCTCAATAATGGTTAATGAAGATTATGGTCATTTATTTCCTTTGGAAGCTCCTAAGATTTGTGCAGAAATGATAAATAAGTAAAAGTAAAACAATCAGATTTTCAAAGCTTTCCACTATTACAGAATTCCAAAATTTTATTTTGTAAGGAATAAATTAAAACTTATGTTTGTAGTTAATGAAAGTATAAACATTACATATTTTCTGTATACAGACTAAATTCAATATCATGAACAAATCAACAAAAATAGATCTTCATTTTCTTCAAGAATTTGAAAACGGTTTAAATCCTGCCAAAGCAACAAACAAAAGTTTTGATTTTGAGATTTTGGGCTATGGTGAAATAAGTACTGTTTTTGGTATTAATACCGGAGAGAATGAAAGCTGGGCATTTAAACGTTTACCCCTATTTAAGAGCCTAAAACAGGCTTCTGATTATGTTGAGTTTTACAAAACTTATAATAATAAACTGGAAGAAATTGGACTAAATTTACCTGAATGCGGTGGTTTTGCAGTTACGGGTCATAATGGAATTTTTGTTGCCTATCTTATGCAAAAAAGGCTGAACGGAAAATCAATTGCCCATAATCTTTTACATCAGTTAGCTGATAATCAGATTACCGTATTATTACAATTAGTCTTAGAGCAGGTTTTAAAAGTTTGGGAGCACAACCAAAAACACCCAGAACTAATTTTAGGTTTAGATGCGCAAATATCAAACTGGGCTCTTAAAGATTATGATGAAAAGAATATCAGCTTAAATGAAAACTCTGAATTATTTTTTATTGATACCAGCACGCCTTTAATGCAAAAAGACAAAATTGAACAATTAGATGCTGAATTAATGCTTAAAAGTGCTCCGGGGTTCATTCGGCCACTATTACGATGGTTCTTTTTAGATGATGTATTAACCAGATATTACAGTTTCAGGGATATCACCATTGATATTTTGGCAAATTTTATAAAAGAACAGCGCAAAGACTTAATTGAACTAAGTTTACCTATTGTAAACCGCTTTTTTGAACAACATTTTGAAATAATTAAAGAAAAACCACTATTAGAAAAGGAAGTATTCGGTTATTATAAAGAAGATAAGCTTATTTGGAGTATTTTTCTTGCCACACGGAGATTTGATAAGTTTGTTCAAACAAGAATTTTCAGAAAAAGGTATGAGTTTATTTTGCCCGGACAAATTAAAAGGTAGTTTTTTTATTTTTTTTACTTTATTTTAAGATAAGTCAGATTAGTTTTTTTTCTATCTCATTTATTAATTCCTTAACTGGTTCAAACAAGTCATCTACTGTTTCTGAGTCAAAATCAAACATATTACCATAGTCTCCTTTTTGACGCCAGTCAAACAATTCACTAAATAATCTTCCGTACTTGGTACTTATTTTCTTTGTTTTTATAAAATGTAATGAAAACTGATTTTTAAGTCCGGAATGTGTTTGAGCAAAAATTTGATTATTCACTAAAAGCGCATTAACTGCATAATAGGCTGCATAATACAATCTGTTTATAGCTGAATTATAAAACCCATTATCAAACAACACTTTAGCTGCATCATAAGTTTTATAGGCTGTTTTTATTCGGTATTTCACATATTCGATCCGTTCTTCCGGCTTCATAATTTAATACCTGTTTTGTTTATACTATAATAATAGGGTGTAATTTTTTGTTTATTTTCCCAGTCGAATTTAGAAAATATAAACATCGAAAAAGGCTCTTCAACTTCTAACTCTAAATCATATAAATGGTCTCTAAAATTTCTTTCTTTTTTTACAGTTACAGGATAATCAGTTAATACCAAAATATCCCAATCAGACTCTTTCCTTTCTTCACCACGTGCTCGAGATCCATAAAGAATAACTTGCGCATTAGGGTCAACCTCTTCAATATTTATTTTTATTAATTGGGCAATATGCTTGGTTCTGTCTTTCATTTTTAATGAATTCCTTTTTAACAAAGGTAACTAATTTTATAGTGAATAATAAATATGCTTTAATTTGTGTTCTAAAATTACCTTACCATTTGCCCAACAAACTTCTGAATTTGTTCAAACCTGATAATCTTTAAAATAAAAACCCACACAAAAGATAAAATACCAGTAATAAAAAAAGCAGGAATCCAACTTAAAACAACTTCATGCTTTATAAAATATGCTTGTAAAATAATTATAATAATAAATAATGCCCACTTAAACACATCTTTAATATTAATTTTAAAATTGAAAATTTTATAAGCTAAGTACATTTGAACACCTGCCATTAATATTTGGGTTAACATACTACTTAAGGCTGCTCCGGTGTAATTATATTTAGGAATAAGCACAACATTCAATCCAACATTTAAAACAACACCTACACCCGAAATAATAATTAGTTGTTTTAAGTTTCCGTTGGCAGTAAGCAATGTGCCAAATATATAGATAGAAGCAATGCCGATAAAACCAATAATCAATATATTTAAAATTGAAAATGATTCTTCAGCGTGTTGACGATAAAGCACATCCATGATATCATGGCTATGGAAACCAATAGTAACCACAAGAATTAAAACAGGAATTAATAAAATTGTGGCAGACTTTTTCACCATATTCTCCATATTCTCTTTGTCTTTTATCATCTTTGAAAAAATGGGTAATAATAAAGCTGCAAATAAATAAGCAAACATACTAAAAGCATCAGTAATTCTATATGCTTGCGCATAAATACCCGAATAAAGGTTTCCATTATCCAACATTCTTTCAAGCATTACAAAATCAATACGGGTATAGATGGTCATCAATAAAATAAGCAAAGCAAAAGGAGCTGTTTTTTTAAGAATAGCCAAAATAAAACGATAGTCGTATCTGATTTTAATCCAGCCAGTTTGCCTTATCACCAATAAAAAGGCAATAAATGTGGTAATTAAATAAGCAACAGTTTGCGAATAAACCAACCACTCAATTTTAAAATTGGCTGGATACTGTAAAATTAAAATTCCACAAATAATAATCATTAAAGCCTTATCAGTAATGGAAAGGATACTATCTATTTTAAATAAATGTAATCCGGCAAGATTAGAACGAAGATACAGAAGGAAAGAGGCTATTACCTGGTTTAAAACCAAAAAAAGTAAAAATTTTATTTGATAAGAAGAGTAACCAATTAAAAAAGCAACCAACAAACTAATAGTTAAATAGCCAAAAGCCAGAAAAATTTTCAACCATATTAATCTGGAAACATGTTTACTAACCAATTGTTGATTTTGTGCAATGTTTTTCGTATTGAAATTGCTTAGCCCAAAATCACTTAGCATATTAAAAACCAACGAAAAGTTAAATAACGCAACATAAAAACCATATTGCTCAGCACCAACCATATTTTGGATAGTACGGTCAATTCCAAAAATCCAAAATGGTTTTATCAACAAATTAAGGATTATAAGGAAGAAAAGGTTTTGGGTAAATTTTCTTAACAATTAGTATTTATTTTAATATTTTTACCAGCAAAAATAGGCAAATTTTAATTAGAAGTACTTGTTCACGCAAAGTACGCTAAAATTAAACACCCAGAATTTAAAGTTAAAAAAATGACTGAAAATGAGGTTTTATAAACAAATTAGAAGAATAGCACCTATCCTATTTAAAATAGTTTAATATTCTTAACGTTTTTTGCGTTCTTCTTTGCGTACTTTGCGTGAAATTGGGAAATGAAAATAATAAAATGAAAATTGTAGTAAACACACGCTTATTAATACAAAATAGACAAGATGGAATTGGCTGGTTCAGTTATGAAAGCTTAAAGCGAATAACTCAATCACATCCTGAACATCAATTTTACTTTATTTTTGACCGCCCTTTTTCTAATGATTTTATTTTTGCAAATAACATTGAACCATTAATTATCTCCCCTCCTACCCGTCACCCTTTATTATGGTGGTATTGGTTTGAAAAAAAGTTACCCTCTACTTTAAATAAGATAAACCCCAGCCTATTTCTTTCACCCGATGGTTATTTATCATTATCCACAAATACAAAATCACTGGCTGTAATACATGATATAAACTTTGCTCACAATCCTTATGATTTACCATATCTAACCAGAAAATATTACAATTATTATTTCTCAAAGTTTGCTAAAAAAGCTGAACGAATAGCCACAGTTTCAGAATACTCTAAACAGGATATTGTCAAAACATATAATATTGATAAACAAAAGATTGATGTAGTCTATAATGGTTCAAACCCTATTTACCAACCAATTACTGATGAAAAAAAACAAATAATCAAGAATGAACATACTAATGGTTCTGATTATTTCATTTTTATTGGCTCTTTACATCCTCGAAAGAATGTAGACAAAATGCTGTTGGCTTTTGATAGTTTTAGAAAACTAAACCAAAAATCTTATAAACTTATTATAATTGGCAGCTATTTCTTTAAAAATAAAGAGATGAAAAATATCTTTAATAAAATGGCCTACAAAAATGATGTGCTTTTCTTTGATCATCAATCACCAGAAATAATTAAAGGCTTACTAGGAGCAGCACAAGCATTACC
>JAOZNO010000176.1 GCA_029933755.1 Bacteroidales bacterium
TATTACTTCTGAGAAACTCCTGTTGTGACAGTTTAATTTACTTTTTTAATATTGAGTCTGCTCCGAAAAGTGTGATTTCCTGCATTCAGCCGCTAAGCGGGTTTTTAATAAGCAGATATACAGACTAATACATTTTCACTTTTAATAGAATTACCCGCTAAGCGGCTTTTCGGAGTGTCGTCAATATTGAAATATCTATTCGTTCTATTCCGATTAAACAGATTCGTTATTTCTAAATTTTAAATATACTAAATTCTTTTGTCTTGCAAACAAATCTGTGAATAAAAGTGAAATATGAATAAAATTTTATTTTACAAAAAAGAATTTCTAATTTGCCGTACTTTTTTTGCATTTCAAATGAATTTATAGTGAAGAAGAGCAAATCTTAGAGGAAATGTAAAAAAACGTGTAAGGAAAATGTTTATAAAACTTGTAAAAAAAGAAAAAATAATATGGAATTAGAATTGAATAGTCTGCTGGCAATTGGTTTATTTGTATTGGTTATTGTGTTGGTTGTGAAGTTGATAGCAAGGTTTGCATTTCGGGTGTTTGGTATTGCTATTATTGCTGTAGTAGGTTTTGGTTATTTGTATTTTTATACAGATTATTTTGAAGAACATCAGGAAAATGTAATTGTTAAAACGATAGAAAAACACATTAATATTGTGTCATTAACAGAGTTTGAGGCAAAAAAATGCTTTGGTAGTGAAATGACCCGTTCCGATTCAATAAAATGTGAATGTATTGTACAGCCATTGTTAAAAGATCTTCGGTCAAAATATTCAGAAAAGGAATTAGATGAGCTACTGACAAATAAGGAAGAATATTTAAAAGAATTATTGGCTGCTCTTAAAAGGAATCAGCATGTTATTGCTAAAAAGTTAAAGGAGAAGGATGCGACTGATTTTTGGAATAAAATGGTGAGAAGTTTAAAAAAAGGAAAGTTTTTAGAAGATTAAAAAAATAAAATTATGTATAAATTAAGTGTAATTACAGTAGGGATTTTAATTCTATCTCAGTTTGTCTCGGCACAACTTAAAATTCCTGCTGTATATTCAAATATGAGTATAAATAGTGATAATGAATTGTCGCTTAAAGTAGATAGTTTTCAAATTATAGTTAAAACCATTGATCCTGTGTACAGAGTTGATGACTTTGACCAAGCCTGGGAAGATGGTGATAAAGGTTTGGTATTTAATTCTGCAAAAAAGAATCTTACAGGAATCATGTATTTTGGACTAATCCCTTATGGTGATTCAAAACATCCCCAGCCGGTTTTTAGAAGATCGGTACAAATAAGAAATGGAAAGTCAGCTATTGATATTGCTGATGTTCTCAGGGGAAGATATGATATGGTAGCTTGGGAGAAGTCAGGGAAAGCAGTACTGGGATACCGTGTACTCAATACAAGGGGAACTATTATCTATAATGGTGTCATTGGTTTTAAATATGAGGATAAATTTTTAGTTGATTTAACCATTTTGGAAGGGCCATTTATTAACATGCTTACATCATCGGGTACTACTATTTCGTTTAGAACAAATAAAAAGGTAGTTTCTTCTATTTTTGTTGATGGTAAGGAATTTAAAGATGTTACAGAAACTTTTGACCATGAAATTCGAATAACTGGTTTACAGCCTGCTACGAAATATGATTATCGTGTAGAATATGGGGAAAATTCACAGGAGTATAGTTTTGAAACTGCACCAAATGGAGGAAGTAGAAAACCTTTTGTTTTTGGTTATGCTAGTGATTGCAGAGGTGGCGTTGGAGGTGGAGAAAGAAATATTAACGGGCACAATGGCTATATTCTAAAAAAGATAATGGCACTTTCGTCTGTAGAAAGTTTGAAGTTTTTACAATTTACTGGTGATATTATTGGTGGCTATTCTTTAAATGAAGAAGATATTCAAATGCAGTATACAAATTTTAAACGAACAATAAGTCCATTTGCCTGTTATGCTCCGTTAGTTGTTGGTATGGGAAATCATGAAGCCTTGATTAATACCTTTACCGAACCAAAAAAAGATTTGTGGATTTCAGTGGATAAATTTCCCTTTGAGACGGAATCATCTGAATATATTTTTGCAAAAAACTTTGTAAATCCACATAGTAGTCTTGAAAGTGAAGATGGGGCAAAATATGACCCGGATAAAAAAAACGTAGACTTCCCATCCTACAAAGAAAATGTATTTTATTATACATATGATAATGTAGCTATGGTCGTTTTAAATTCAAATTATTTTTATGCACCCAGTACCAGCTACATTCCAATAACCAGTGGGAATTTGCATGGTTATATAATGGATAATCAGCTGGCGTGGCTGGAGAAAACCTTATCGAAATTAGAAGACGATGAACATATTGATCATGTTTTTGTAACGGTTCATACACCGGCATTTCCAAACGGAGGTCATGTGAAAGATGATATGTACTATGGCGGTAACAATAACTATCGACCATATGTTGCTGGAAAGCCTGTGAAAAAAGGAATAATTGAAAGGCGTGATGAATTTTTAAATATACTAATTAATAAAAATAAAAAGACAGTTGCTCTTTTAACAGGAGATGAGCATAATTATGCAAAATTAAAACTAGAACCCGATACGAAAATTTATCCTGAGAATTATCCTAACAAAAAGATTAAACTAAAACGTACATTCTGGCAGATTAATAATGGTGCGGCAGGTGCTCCATATTATGCGCAGGAAAAAACCCCATGGTCAGATTGGCTTAGTGGCTTTAGCACTCAAAATGCATTAGTTATATTTTATATTGATGGTAAATCAGTGAAGATGAGAGTTGTAAATCCGGATACCCTTGAACTGGTTGATGAGTTAATCCTGAGGTAGATAGATGTCAGAGTAGAATATGCATATTGTTATTTTCAGATTGTATCTTTAAATTAGTAATATGATTAAAATAGATAAACAATTTACTGATAAATATATTCATTTAGCTTCAAGTTCTGAAAGAAAGCGTACAAATTACAATTTTCATAAAGAGATGAGTGATACTTTGCAACGTATGCTCAATATTCTGAACAAGAATACTTATGTTCAAGCTCATAAACATGAAAATCCTGATAAGCGAGAGGTTTTTATTATTTTAACAGGGAAAGTACTTGTTGTGGAATTTGATGATCTTGGGAAAATTACTGAACATATTATTTTAGACAGAGAATTGGGGAATTATGGCTGTGAGATTGCCTCTGGAACATGGCATACGATCATTTGCCTGGAAAATAATTCAATTCTTTACGAACTAAAAGATGGGCCTTATATTGTAGAAACTGATAAACAGTTTGCAGCATGGACACCAACAGAAGGTGATGAGGGTTGTGATGATTATAATAAGAAAATTATAGGGCGGATAATAAGTGAAAATTAGATAATAATTGAAATTTTAACAGCCTATTATTTACTTATAAAGGTGGCCTTTAAAAATTAAAAGTTCAAAGCTTTCATTTTTTTTAAAGCTCGAGTTTACTATTGTAAATGAGTGTTTTGAAAAAAATAAGTAATACAGAAATTTAGATTTTTAGAGCTTACCTAAAGTAGGTAGAATCTGGAAGTGTGAAAAATGAAAATCATTGCTCCCCTGTCAAATGGTGGAGGAGCAATGATGAGTGTTGATTGGGTAATTTAAATTTTATATTAGAACCCTAAAATGCACCTATATTTAAGCCTCCCTTAGCTTTTCCTTTACATGGAGAATTTGATTTTAATGTGTAGTCGCCACTTGATTCTGAAACAAACATTGGGTCTCTACCAATAATATTTGTACCATCATCAGAAATACCATATTTAGCAGGATTTTCTTCTATAAGTGTGTGTGATATCTTTGGCTCACTTTCACCATTATTCCAAAAAGTTGTTTTGTTATTCCAAATAATACAATTTAAAACTTTTGGCTTTGAACCCGAATTGCACTCAATACCATATTCATTTCCCGTAATAGTATTGTTTTTTATTAACGGATAGGCTCCTTTTTTGCAATTTATACCCGTCCAGCCGTTAGTAATAAGGCAATTTGTGATTTCTGCATAGCCTTTGTATACAGATATTGCGCCGGGGGCATTATCCCCTTGTACAATGGATCTTATAAACTTACCATATTCCAGCTGACAATATTTCATTACACTTTCTTTTGACTTACTGTCAAATTGTACAACTCCCCAGTTTCCATATTGCCCTTCCCGGGTAAATTTAATCATATTATCCGCTGTTCCTTCAGCAATAAGGGTTCCGTTTACCCTTAGAAATCCTACATTGGTTTTCGGATAATCCCTTTTATCACCTGTTCTGAATTTTACAATAACACCAGCTTTTATTTTTAGTGTCTTGCCCTCTGCAATTTTTGCTTCGCCTTCAATTATATAAGGCGATTTCGACTTTTTCCATTTTCCTGATACATACTCTTTGTCTTTAATAATTGTTTGTGCATTCACACTTAACCCAATAACTAAACCGGCAGCAATTAACCAAATGTTTTTCATATCCTTTAAATTAAATTAATAAATTCAAACCTCTTTATCTTTAATAAAAATACGAAATACCTATTGAAGGAGAAAGGATATTGAGGACAAATACACGAAAAAGCTTGTTTTTGTGATGAGTATTATGTTAAATTATACCAAGCAAGTATACCGTTATCCTTTAACTTTATCCTTTTATCTTTAACTTTTGTCATTTGTCTTTTACCTTTAATCTTTTTAATCCTATCTTTGCCAGCTAAAATTAATTGCAATGGCTGTACAAAAACCATCGATACCAAAAGGAACAAGAGATTTTCTGCCAAAGGAAATGTTAAACAGAGAGTATATTTTTGATACTGTTAAAAGTGTTTTCAGAAAATATGGATATTCGCCTATTGAAACCCCTGCTATGGAAAATTTATCTACTTTAATGGGTAAATATGGTGAAGAAGGTGATAAACTACTTTTCAAGATTTTAAATTCGGGTGATTTTCTTTCTAAAACAAGTGATGAATTACTAAACGAAAAAAACTCGATAAAACTTACAAATAAGATAAGTGAAAAGGGGCTTCGCTATGATTTGACCGTTCCGTTTGCGCGTTTTGTTGTTCAACATCGTAATGATATTACTTTCCCATTTAAAAGATATCAGGTACAGCCGGTTTGGCGTGCTGACAGACCTCAAAAAGGACGTTACCGGGAATTTTTTCAGTGTGATGTAGATGTTGTTGGCAGTAATTCTTTACTGAACGAATTTGAACTAATTCAAATTATTGATGAGGTTTTTAATGAATTGAATATAAATACGGTAATTAAGCTAAATAATAGGAAAATATTAAGTGGTATTGCTGAAATTATTGGCCATGCTGATAAAATTGTAGATATTACCGTAGCCATTGACAAATTGGATAAGATTGGTTTAGAAAATGTAAATAAAGAATTGCTTTCAAAAGGAATCCCTGAAGAGGCAATTAACCAACTACAGCCTGTTATTCAATTGTCTGGAAGTAATAATGAAAAACTATCTAAACTAAAGGGAGTTCTTAAAGAATCTGAAATAGGACTGAAAGGAATTGAGGAAATTGAAAAAGTATTTGGCTACATAGAATTGAATAAAGTGAAAACGGAGGTAGAACTGGATTTGACCCTTGCCAGAGGGTTAAATTATTATACCGGGGCAATAATTGAGGTGAAAGCAAAAGATGTTGAAATTGGTAGCATTTGTGGTGGTGGTAGATATGATGATTTAACCGGGATTTTTGGTTTAAAGGATGTCTCAGGTGTAGGTGTGTCTTTTGGTGCTGACCGTATCTACGATGTATTAACGCAGTTGGATAATTTCCCTGAAGGAGAGGCCAATTCTACACAAGTTCTTTTTGTAAATTTCGGACAAGAAGAAGAAAAGTATTGTCTGCCAATACTTAAACAGTTGAGGGATCAAGATGTGAAAGCTGAAATTTACCCTGATTCTGCAAAAATGAAAAAGCAAATGAGCTATGCCAATAGTAAAAAAATTCCATTTGTTGTACTTGTTGGTGAAAATGAAATGAAAGAACAAAAACTTACACTAAAAAATATGCAAACTGGTGAGCAAAATTTATTGACTGTTCAAAAGTTAGTGGATTCTTTTTAGTTGTCGAAAATGGGAAAGAATAAGCTGAAAAACATAAATACAATTCGCTGAATTGATATACATTTGCGGAAAATAACAATTAGTTAATTTGTCATTAGTAATTGATTACTCGAATTATCAATTTCTAATTTCCAGTTACTGCTTATAAAATTATCAGCTTATGTCGAATATACATTACATTACATCAGGAAAATTGGATTTTGTTACCATTGAGAAAATTATCAATGAAAAACTTGAAATCCGATTATCAGAAGAGGCAAAAAGTAAAATTCAAAAATGTAGAATTTATCTTGACAAAAAAATAGAGAATGTTCAGGAACCTATTTATGGAATAACAACTGGTTTTGGAGCATTGCACGATATTACCATTTCAAAAGACGAGTTGTCGCAATTGCAAACCAATCTGGTTATGTCGCATGCCAGTGGCACAGGTGATGAGGTTGAAGCAAAAATCATTAAACTAATGCTGTTTTTTAAGGCTCAGGCATTGTCTTATGGTCATTCAGGAGTTCAGTTAGAAACGGTTGAACGTATTCTGGATTTTTATAATAATGATGTTATCCCTGTAGTTTACCAGTTGGGCTCACTAGGTGCATCAGGTGATTTGGCTCCTTTAGCACATTTGTTTTTACCGCTTTTAGGCTTGGGAGAAGTTCGTTATGGCGGAAAACGCCAACCGGCAGAGGATGTCTTGAAACGTTTTAAATGGAAGCCTATTATATTGCGTTCGAAAGAAGGGCTTGCTTTGTTAAATGGAACGCAATTTATGAGTGCGCATGGAGTTACTGCATTGTTAAAAGCATTTCGTTTGTCAAAGTTTGCTGATACGATTGCTGCTATTTCACTTGAGGCTTTTGATGGGCGTATTGATCCGTTTTTTGATGAGATTCACCAAATAAGGCCACATAATGGTCAGATTGAAACGGCAAAAAACTTTCGCAAAATGCTTGAAGGCAGCGAGATGATTAAAAGATATAAAAAGCATGTTCAGGATCCTTACTCGTTTAGGTGTATCCCACAGGTGCATGGTGCTTCAAAAGATGCTATTAATTATGTGTCGAATGTTCTATTGACAGAGATTAATTCGGTTACCGATAATCCAACTATTTTTCCTGATAAAGATATGATTGTTTCCGGTGGTAATTTTCACGGA
>JAOZNO010000177.1:0-4465 GCA_029933755.1 Bacteroidales bacterium
TTATTTATTTTGGCTGAAATGGATAGACTAAATATTCTAAGTGAATATCCAACAACAACATGGCAGGGGAAAAAATGGGACAATTCAACAAACGTATGTCAGGAGCAAATTGATATAATGAATTATGTAAAAGAAAATGCCGCATATATGGAGTTTGGTTTACATGGTATTGGACATGAATATTGGGTAAATGGTGAAAAAAAGCGTGCTGAATGGTATTGTACCCAGGATAATCATCCCTGGCCGGAAAAATCAATCAAAAATCATATACAGTGCTTTAAAAATATTATGGCACAATACGGGCTGAATGAGGAAAACGGGCAGCGTTTCCCTGAAAGCTTTGTGCCTACAGCATATGGTTATTATTGGAATCCCGGTGCGGATTACAGTACTGGAAAATTGCTTGCGGATAATGGATTAAAGTATGTTAACACACTTTTTGAGTATATCGAAGAATTAAATCCACCAAAAGGTAATAATGGTGGTGGGTTTGATAATGGCGTTATTGTAGTAAATCGAATAAACTATGGTAACGAATGGTGGAAAATGTCTTCGTTACCTACTATCCCACTTGAAAAACAGGAATCTGATATCATTGAAACGCATTGGGCGAATTGGTTGGCGCAAGATGATTTTGTACAAAACTTAACTACACAAAGTTTCATTAAATATTATCAAATGGTACAAAAGTCTGAAAATAGATATTGTGCAAAAAATACCGAACAGTTTCATGCCCAGTGGCTTTATAAAAAATATGCTATAGTTACAGAAAATAAAAAAGGTATTGTTGAAATAGATAACACAAAAATGCCCAATGAGGCATATGAGAATGAAATACTTGGTGTTATGGTATTGAAAGTGCCTCTTGATACTACTGAACATATATCAAAAGGCACTTTAAATGGAAAGCAAATTCCTGCTTATTTTGAAGAATTTGGCTGGGGATATTTGTATTTACCTGTTTTAAAACAACAAAAATATACGCTTAAGTATGAAATCGGAAAAGAAATGATGCCGCTATTTGTTTATAATGATGGTACCTACAACGTATATAATATTGTAAAAAACAACAAGAAAATAGAAGTGGATATAGAAATGTATGGAACACAAACAATTAAACTTAGATGTAATAAGCCTAAAAATATCAGTTCTGAGAATGAAAATTTGGTAATAAAATCTCAAAAATATGATAAAATGACAAAAATATTATCATTTGAACTAAAAGGAATTGATATTCAGGGTGAACGAGGAGTATTGATAATAAAACTCTGATGCTTTTTTATTTTGACTCTATCGTATAAAATTTCGTACTAAAATACTATTAAATATGAAAAATAATATATTAATAACAATCTTTATTCTAAGTTTTTTTAGCTTTCACAGTTTAGCTCAAACAACTTACTATGTAAGTACATCAGGCAATGATTCAAATGACGGGACGTCAATATCTACTGCTTTTGCAAGTGTTCAGCAAGGGGTTAACGCTGCATCTGCCGGGGATATTGTGGAAATAATAGCAGGTACATATAGTACCGAAACCATTTGGTTGGATAATAAACACGGTTCTTCGGGTAATATTATTACTATTAAAAATTATCAAAGTGATGTCGTGAAAATTGATGGTGCAAACCTTGGCAGTGACAGAAATCTGTTTTACCTGGAGAATACCAGTTATATTACCATTCAAGGTTTGATTGTTGAAAACAACGAACAAAACAATGCTTCAGGGTTTAATATTCAAGGGAACTGCCAGCATATTTCAGTTTTAAATTGCGAAATTAGAAATATAAATTTCGATCCAGATCCGAGTGCATCTGCAAGTTCTAGCAATAACGCTTACCCTTTAATTGTTTATGCTTCAGATGGCTCAAATGCAAACACAAATATTCTAATCTCTGAAAATGAAATACATGATTGTAGAACTGGCTGGAGTGAAGGGCT
Organism: Bacteroidales bacterium; assembly: GCA_029933755.1. Lineage (GTDB taxonomy): Bacteria > Bacteroidota > Bacteroidia > Bacteroidales > NBLH01 > NBLH01. The sequence continues at coordinate 1,942 of JAOZNO010000177.1, forward strand.
AGCTCTAAACGGCAATATAGATGGCTTTGAACTTAGTGGGAATGAAGTTTATAATATTTCAAATATTGGAATTGATGCTATTGGTTTTGAAGGAACTGCTTCGTCAAATGATTATGCACGTAATGGACTAATAAAAAATAATATCGTTCACGATTGCCCCTCACCTTATGCAGATTGCGGAGGGATTTATGTTGATGGTGGACGTGATATAATTATTGAAAACAATACTTGTTATAACAATCAATATGGTATTGAGATAGGAAATGAACATAGTGGCACAACTACCGAAAAAATTACCGTACGAAATAATGTTTTCTATAATAATACGCTTGTAGGAATAAAAATAGGTGGCTATGAAGGTGATGTTACAGATTGTTCCGTAACAGGGAATGTTTGTTATAATAACAATACCGATAATGCATGGCGGGGAGAATTAGAACTGTCTGATAAACTTACTAATACAGTAATTAAAAATAATGTTTTTTATGCGAAAAATACAGATGATTTAATTATTCTAGCCGAAGGTACAGAACAAACAGGGCTTGATTTAAATTATAATATTTTTTATCATTCGGAAGGTTCGTCAGCGGATAATTTTGATTGGTATGGTAGTTCTTCGGATGGTAATTTTAGCAAGTTTCAAGAATCAGGACATGGTTTACATTCCAGTTTTACCGACCCTCTTTTTGTTGATCTTGCAAATACCGATTTTCATATTCAACCAACATCTTCAGCCATTGATGCTGGAGATCCTGCTTATGTTTCTGTAAGCTCTTCTAATTCGTCGGCTATAGATGAAGATATGGATGGACAAACACGAATCTTTAATTCTATAATTGATTGTGGAATTGATGAGTCTGGTACGAATGCAACAGAAAGCAATTATTATGTAAGTACATCAGGAAATAATACAAATGACGGATCTTTAGCTTCACCTTTTGCAACAATACAACATGCGGTAGATATTGCTACAGAAGCGAGTACTGTTTATATTATGGCAGGGACTTATGTGGAGAATATTGTAATGAATACAAACTCTGGAGTATCTGGAGAATTAATTGTTTTTACAAATTATAACAATGATGTTGTTTATCTTGATGGAGGAGGAGTGTCAGCTAGTTCTGGTGATGCTTTATGGTCAATTACAGATGTAGATTATATTACAATTGATGGCCTTATATTTAAAAATATAATAAACCATTGGGTAAAAGGTTTATTAATTAATAAAAACTGTAATTATATTACGGTAACAAACTGCAAGTTTACTGATATTCATTTTTCAGACGACCCGGACGAATCAATAGAATCCGATGAAAACGCAAACCCTTTAATAGTTTATTCCACAGAGGCAGCTAATTCTGTCACAAATATAACATTTAGCAATAACGAAATCTACAATTGCAGGACTGGTTATAGCGAAAGTATGACGATAAACGGAAATGTTGATGGTTTTATTCTTGAAAGTAATAATATTCATGATGTTACTAATATAGGAATTGTCGCAGCAGGGCATTATGGGGCTTGTTCTGACCCTGATTTTGATCAGGTACGAAATGGAATAATAAGAAATAATATATTGTATAATTGTGCTTCACCTGTTGCTATTTGTGGGGCATTATACGTTGACGGTGGCAAAAATATTATTGTTGAAAACAATACGACTTATAACGGACAAGTGGGAATAAGTATTGGTTGTGAAAATATAGGAAAGACAACAGATAATATAATTGTAAGAAACAATATTGCGTATAGCAATTCAGAAACAGGAATTGAAATAGGTGGATATGATTATCCTTCGGGATCTGGTAAGGTAACAAATAGTTCAATTTATGGGAATACTTGTTTTAAAAACGATACCGGAGATAACTGGGTTGGAGAATTATGGGTGAATTATTGCGAAAACCTGACAGTAGAGAATAATATCTTTTATGCAGATAACTCCAATAAAGTTGTTTTTTATTATGCTTCAAATAATGGAGCAGGTAATGTGTTTGATTATAACCTTTATTATACGCCAACTGGAGAAGATGATTGTATGTTTACTTATGATGGTTCCGGTTATTCTACATTCTCTACTTATAAATCAAATAGCGGAAATGATGCTAATTCTGCATTTGTTGTTCCGCAATTTGTAGATGCCGCAAGTCAGGATTTCCATTTGCAGGCTTCATCACCAGCTATTGATGCTGGCAATCCAACTTACACAGCAGCTTCTGGCGAAGTAGATATGGATGGGCAAACCCGTGTTTACAATTCAATAATTGATTGTGGAGCTGATGAATCTAGTTCTACAGCAACACCTGCATTAACAGTAACACCTACAAGTTTATCTGATTATAATTATACACAGGGGGCTGGTCCATCTTTATCTCAGAAAGTTGTTCTTTCAGGAACTGATTTGGATGGAAGTCAGATTAGCATAGCATCTCCTGCACATTACGAAATTTCATTAGATAATTCTTCATTTTCACAAAGTATTAATATAGATTACTCTAGCTCTACGCTTTCTAACACAACCGTTTTT
>JAOZNO010000177.1:4475-7248 GCA_029933755.1 Bacteroidales bacterium
AGATTAACAGATGGATTATCTGCCGGATACTATAATGATGAGAATTTAACTTTTAATGATAATGGAACAGCAACAAGTGTTATTGTAACGCTCAGTGGATATGTCTCGAATGCCACGGGAATACAAAATACAGAAAATAAAGCAAGCTGGAGTGTGTTTACAGAAAATCAAAATTTACATATTTTATACCATGAACACAAACGAGCCATAATTCAAGTATTTAACATGTCTGGTAAAATGGTAAAACGACAAGAAGTTTTATTAAATCATACAGTGATAAATCTTTCAGTTCAAGAAGGGATTTATATAGTGAAATTAATAGATGAGAATTTCTCAGATACAAAAAAAGTATTTATAAGAGGTCATTAGATATTCGTCTTGGGCAATTAAAAATACTTAAAAGATAAGCATATGAAAAAAATAATTATTCTATTAGCATTTTTTGCTGGTATAACTATATTGTTGAATAAGTGCAAAAAATATGTTGAACCAGCATGTGAAGAATTAACCTGGTATCAGGATCATGATAAAGATGGCCGGGGAAATCCGGACATGAAGCAACTGGCTTGTGAACAACCTGATGGGTATGTCGCAGATGGTACTGATGAAGATGATAATTGTGCCGAGATTCTGTTTTATCAGGATATTGATGAGGATAGCCGGGGTAACCCCGATGTGAGTATTTTGGCTTGTAAGCGACCGGACGGTTATGTAACAGATAGCACAGATACCGATGATACTTGTGTCGAATTAACTTTTTATGAAGATGGTCTGGGTAATCCTGATGTAAGCATGTTTGTTTGTGAACAGCCTGACGGTTATGTATTAAATAAAGATGATGATAATGACATAACACCTTGTGAGCAATTTACTTTTTATGAAGATGCTGATGATGACGGTCTTGGAAATCCTGATGTTTCCATTGATACTTGTATGCAACCTAGCGGATATGTTACAAATAGTGATGATTCTGATGATTTATCAGTCTGTCCTGAATCTACAATCAATTATATTGCAACAGAACCACCATTAGTTTTTGCAATAGTTGGTGACCTTGGTGATGAAGGTGATACAGAAGAAAGTGTTGCAAATCTGATAAAAGGATGGAATCCTCAGTTTATACTAACTTGTGGCGATAATGATTATGCAACTGAAGGTACTCAATTTGATGGCTTTGACCGTGGAATAGGACGGTATTTTCATGAATATATATATAATTATCATGGCGAGCACGGAGAAGGTTCTGATACATGGAGGTTTTTCCCCGCAGTTGGTGATCATGATGGAAATGATTGGCAATCGCCCTTTAGTCTGGTGAATTATATGGATTTCTTCTCACTCCCCAATCAAAACTTGCCTGGTGGCTACAATACAGGTCATGGAAGATATTATCAATTTAGATGGGGTAATGTTCATTTTTTTGTTCTTAATACCTGGGATTGGAGTACTGCGGAACCTGATGGTGCAGATAAAAACTCAATACAGGCTCAATGGTTACAGGAACAAGCATGTGCATCAGATGCTTTATTTAAAGTTGTAATTTCTCATTGGCCTCCATATGGGTCAAATAGACATTGGCAAGATGGAGCTGGAAGACACCTGATGGATTGGAGATGGATTGCAATGGGAATTGATATGTTGTTTGCCGGTAATGACCATGGTTATGAAAAAATAGTACTGCCGGAGGGTTTTAAACATAAAAATATTAATAACCAGGGGTTTTACTCTATTACAACTGCCGGAGGTGGTGCCACCCTTTATGATTTTAGAGAACCATTTCATCCCGGTAGTGAGGTTAGATATTCTGGCCATGGAGCATCAAGGATTACAGTTGTAAATAGATCATTAACACACGAATATATTAGTCCAGAGGGAGATGTTATTGATAGTTGGACGATAACAAAATAATTAATGCTGTTTATGTAAAAGTCTACTCAATATTATTTTAAAGACAGCTTTGAACACATACTTATAATATTATAGTGAAATTATGCTTGCAAATACAACAACACATTGCGGTTCTTTTTAAAGACTTTTACTTTTTATTGAGTTCTGAAGTTCTCTGGAAAGATTGAATCGTTGTAATAACACAAAACTTTTTTTAAACTAAAACCTATTTATTATGAAAAAATTATTAAGTGTGAAACGCTCGATTTATTGTAAAGTTTTTTTAAGCTTTAGTTTTCTAATATTTCTACATCTAGGTATTGCTGCTCAGGATGTTTATGTGTCGCCAAGTGGGGACAATTCCAATAGTGGTACAATATCTTCACCTTTTGCTACTATTCAAAAAGCTTTGGATGTTATTAGCCCCGGTAATACAATATTTGTTCGTGGAGGGACTTATAAAGAACGTTTGACCTGGGGTACATCGGGTACATCCGGTAATTATATTGTACTGACAAACTATAACGATGAAATTGTTGTTATAAACGGAAATGATGCCACCAATGATTCTCAGGATGCAATGTTTGATATTAGTAATATGAGTTATATTGTAATTGAAAACATGATTATTACAGAAAATTTCAGAAACGATGCCGAAGGTTTTTACTATGCCGGATCGGGTACAGATATTACAATAAGTGGTTGTGAATTATACAATATTGGATGGTCAAATGACCCCAATGCAAATGCTACAAGCAATAATAATGCACATGCAATGGTTTTTGTTGGGACACAGGCGATATCAATCAGTAATATAACTATTGAAAATAACAATTTGCATAATTGCATAACTGGTTGGAGTGAATCAATGACCATGGTTGGAAAT
>JAOZNO010000178.1 GCA_029933755.1 Bacteroidales bacterium
TTGGGTACATAGTACTCAAAAAGATTATATTATTACCACAGGCAGGGGGAAAACCGTTGATGAAGCAAAGGATAATGTGGTTACTGAAATTCAAAACGAAATTGTTAATTCTGTTGCTATTTATGTAAAATCAGAAAGCGAAATATCTATTGAGAACATTAATAAAAATAATGTAATCAATACCATTGAAAAATTTAAAAATAAATCAAGTGTTCAAACAGCTGATATTCCTTCATTAAAAGGAATTTCGCTGAATAAAGTAGAAGATTCTTACTGGGAAAAATTTCGAAATAAAAAAAGCAAAGAAATTACCGTTGCCTATCATGTAAAATACCCTTATTCAGAAGCTGAATTGCAAAAACTGATTAGAGAATTCAATAAAAAAGATCAGGAAATGACAAGTAAGCTAAATGAGATCGTTGATAATATTGATAAAGTTGAGTCGATTGATGAGATTTATACAAATATTAAAGAATTACAGCATTTATCTGATTATTTTATTGATATGCAACGTAAGCAAAAAACCCAAATGGGTATTTCTCGATTAAAAGAAATGTTAAAATCAATTGAACTTGTACCAATTGAAAATACGCTGGGAAAATTAACTTATGCATTTAAAATTGGTGAAAAATATTATAGTTCATCTAAAAAGCCAAAATATAAAAACTCTGAATGTGTTCAGGTAACTTCAAAAATAAGCAAAGGCTATGAGCAAATTATAAAATACACTTATGAATTTTGCATGGAAGATGAAGAAAACCAGATTACAGTAAAGTATAAATTTGGAAATGCAAAAGTTGAAAAAACATTTTATTTTGATGTTACTGCCGATAAAGTTAGTGCTGTTGTACGAGGTGATATTATTATGAAAGCAGGTGATTCTGATCAAGACAATGTGAATAGTTTTAAATGTGATATTACCTTAGCTTCAAAATATGATGCAACATTTATTGTTGATAAAATTATTTTAAAGTGGAAAGGTTTGCCTCCTGTAACTGTTTCAAATATAAACCAGGAGTTTTCAGGTAAAGGAACACATAACTTAAGTTTAGATATTAATCAACAAATTGATAAAAGAAAGACCAGTTCTAAAAATAAATCATCAATTGATGGAACAATCTTTATAAAATCAAAAAATACTGGTGAAACTAAAAGATCTAAATTTTATGGTCAAAACGTAGAGACTGACTGGTAAATTGGTAACTGGTCATTCGTTATTAGAAACTAATCATTAGTAATTGGAAACTGGTCATTAATTAGCTGAATTTCCCATCATATAATTTACTAATATACTAATTACCAATCACTAATACGCTAATCACCATTTACGAATCACTAATCACTATAAAGTAGAATTTACTCAAAGAAATCTTTACATTAATACCTATTGTCACTTATAAACGTTATTATTACAGAAGCAAATTAGTAAATAATTAGAAAAGTAAATATTAATTTAAATCAATTTAATCATGAAAAAAGCATTATTAATTTTATCTGCACTGTTTTTACTATTCACAGTAATGCCAACTGAGGGTTTTGGCCAGGTAAAAACACGTAATCAATTAAAAAAAGAAAGAAAACGATTAAGAAGTCGAGTTAAAGACAAAGCATTAAAAAAGGCCCGTAAAGAAGCAAAAAGACTTGAAAAAGAAGAAGGTTGGAGAGTATTTCCTGGTGACAGACCACTAGACAAAATGCTTGAAGATTCGTGGATGAAGCAATATGAAATGAAGTTAAACAATGATATGTCTGAAACAAATGCATATATCTGGGCAACTGGTAATGGTGTTTCAAAAACAAAATCAGCTGGTAAAATGCAAGCTATGGAGTTGGCAAAGGTTGAACTGGCAGGTCAGATGAAAACACATGTTACGGCTTTAACAACATCTAACATTGCAAATGCACAACTATCAAGTGTTGATGCCGAAACTGAAATGAGTATTGTTCAATCGGCTAAAAGTATTACTTCAGCTACTTTAACACAGGTTAAACCTACGGTTGTTCTTTACAGAACAAAACTTCCAAAAAAGGAATTAAAACAGAATAATCGTAAGCAATTAGCTCCCGGTACTGTTGAAGTACAGGTAATGTTATTCTACGACTTATACCAGGTTGATATTCAAACTCGTGATGCGATTAAAAAAGAACTTAAAGATAAGCTTAAAGATAACGAAGAAGAATTGAAAAAATTAATGGATTTATAATCCTTAATTACAATTTATTCGTATACTGAGTTTGCCGAAGTAAAAAACCGCATTTCATATGAAATGCGGTTTTTTTACCTTAACTTTTTAATTCAAAAAAATGCTATCTTACAAAAAACAATATTGAGTTCGCTCTGAAAAGCCGCAACTATAAACTGATAATCTTAATTTTCGGAGTAGTCGCAATATAGAAAATTGTAACGAAAATAAAAATAGGACATATATGTCAATTACCATATCACAGAATATTAAACCTGCGTCAAAGAATCAAATACTCTGACACTATATATCATAAAAAATCGTTATATTACAGAACCGAATAGTTAAAAATTAGAAAGTAAATATTAATTTAAATCCGTTAAAATCATGAAAAAAGCATTAATTATCTTATCCGCACTTTTCTTATTGTTTACAATAGCGCCAACAGAGGGTTTTGGCCAGGTAAAAACACGTAATCAATTAAAAAAAGAAAGAAAACGATTAAGAAGTCGAGTTAAAGACAAAGCATTAAAAAAGGCCCGTAAAGAAGCAAAAAGACTTGAAAAAGAAGAAGGTTGGAGAGTATTTCCTGGTGACAGACCACTAGACAAAATGCTTGAAGATTCGTGGATGAAGCAATATGAAATGAAGTTAAACAATGATATGTCTGAAACAAATGCATATATCTGGGCAACTGGTAATGGTGTTTCAAAAACAAAATCAGCTGGTAAAATGCAAGCTATGGAGTTGGCAAAGGTTGAACTGGCAGGTCAGATGAAAACACATGTTACGGCTTTAACAACATCTAACATTGCAAATGCACAACTATCAAGTGTTGATGCCGAAACTGAAATGAGTATTGTTCAATCGGCTAAAAGTATTACTTCAGCTACTTTAACACAGGTTAAACCTACGGTTGTTCTTTACAGAACAAAACTTCCAAAAAAGGAATTAAAACAGAATAATCGTAAGCAATTAGCTCCCGGTACTGTTGAAGTACAGGTAATGTTATTCTACGACTTATACCAGGTTGATATTCAAACTCGTGATGCGATTAAAAAAGAACTTAAAGATAAGCTTAAAGATAACGAAGAAGAATTGAAAAAATTAATGGATTTATAATCCTTAATTACAATTTATTCGTATACTGAGCTTACCGAAATAAAAACCCGCATTTCGTAAGAAATGCGGGTTTTTATTTCAATTCAACGAATCCAGCTATTCATAGATTAATTGTGCTTTTTTCATTTAATAGTCATTCAGTTGCCATTTATAGTCATTATCAGCATATTATCAAAATGGCAATAAATGACAGCAAAGCAAATGACAATAAATGACAAAACATTCAAATTTAAAAATGAATCTACCATTCAGATATTCTGACATTTATACGATTTTATTCTAATTACCAGCTATTTAAGCTATAAATGTGACATGACTTCCGCACAGTTATTAAGAGCATTACTCCTTACGTCTTGAATAGCTATTTCTTCTTGCTCTTTTCAATCTCTTCAATTATACTGATAGCTTGCTCCGGACTAATCCTTTTCGCAATTATCTTTTTATTCTCATCTAACAAGTACAAAACAGGTGAGCTCGAAATATCATATTTGTCTCTAAAACGTGTATAACCAAAAGGTTCCCAAACATTAATAAAAGGAGTCATTTCATGTTCTATTACAAAATCAAACCATTTTTTAATATGATTTGTATATCTGTCCCATTCATTTATATTTCGATTCAAATACACAGAAAAAACAGTTACACCTTTATCTCTTAAGTTTTTTTCATTATAGGCCTTTAGGAGTTTGGGAGTCATTGTTTTACAATGACTACAATCCGGTTCCCAAAACCACATAATCGTATATTTTGTATTAATCTGGTGTAATGAACTAAAGCCTTCAAACCCAGTTAAAAACTCTTCATCAACAATGGTCGCTAAATTATTTATTTTAACCTGCTCTCTTGCCGCTGAATCACTATAATTTGGGTAATTCAGTTTAAACTCCTTCGTTTGTTGATCTATTAAACGCTCATTTTCTAAATAGGTATTTCCTTTTGTATTTAAATCATCAAGCTGATCACGTAGTGCTTCAACATCTGCAAGATCATGGGGCAAAAGATTCATTTTAATTTCAGGAGCAATATTACCAATTAATGCTGATTTTTTCCGTTCTACTTTTCCTTTTAATTCTTCAATATACTCCCTGTCGCTCCATTCTGCATCAGGGATATAATATTTATCTGCAATATGCACATAAACATTTTCATAGCCCATAATTTCACCTTTACCATATTTGCTAAATAAATGCACAAGCATATACCTGAATAACTCCTTATCGTGCCTTGAACCCTCAATAAGCATATCAACTTGAACAATAACAGAATCTGGATCTTTTGGAATAATTTTATCTAAATAATAATCCAGTTTACTTTCATAAATAGGGCTACGTAACAAGCGTGCATCTTTAAAGTCAAAATATTGGAAATATTGTCCGCGATAGTAATAATAACGCCCCTCCTGCCCTTGAACTGTTGCAGGAATGTCAATTTCTAAAGTGGCTTTTATAAATTTTGAAAAGAAAAAATCAGGATTGGCATCTATTATCAAATTTGCTTCTTTCTTAACATCAACATTTATTTGGCTTAGCTTTTTAACAATTGCATTTTTAGCATCTCCTTTAGCAGTTTTTCGTTCTTCCGATAACTTTTGAGCATCTTTACGTTGCTTATCCAAAAAATACTGGTAATCAACAAATATTGTATTTTCTATATCTCCATCCACTTTCAGATACTTTCTCAAATTAACTGTATCATTTGTAACAGTAAATTCCTGATCATTTCCCACAATAATATCAAATGTCTTTTTTGTAGGTAAAAAAATAAAGTACATACCTTCCTTTAAATTATCTTTCCCTTTAAAGAAACCTTCACCCTTACTGTTTAAAACCAAGGTATCATCAGGTATGAGCATAGTAGCAAAATGGTGCCCCAAAATAAGTTCTTGATTTTTTAATTGGCTCATTTTCACCTTAATCTTATATCCCTGGGCAAAAGACTGAGTAGCCATCAGCATAACCATTAGCAAGGTACTAAACAATATATTTTTAATCATATTATTACATTTTATATTTATTACTTTATAACGAAACAAAGATAGTAAAAGTGTAAATTAATTTATGATTTTATAATCTAAAATTAAAATTCTCAGCCGACAAATCAAGGTAGTAACCTTTAAAACCTTAAAACTAAAATTTCATATAAAAGTAGCCCTTTCTAATTTATCTGCGTATTTCTGTGGATATAAAAAGAAAAATTATCCTCAGATTTGCGCAAATTTTCACAGATTTAATAAAACTGCAATAGTTTGTTTCATAAAAATCTAACCTGCAAAATTCCCCGCTAAGGCGGGGCGGGCTATGCGTTTTTTTGGATTTATATACAACTATTGAAGCCTGCCGACATAGCTCTCTACTTCAAACACTTTAAGAACTTATTATCAATATAATACAACAGTTTTGCCATTTTTTATGAACCTTTAGCTCGGCGAAGCCAATAATGCAGCTTAGATTTTGAATTTGAATACAGCTAATTTGAGCTAAATCATATTTCAAAACTTTTGTGCTATTGTGCATATGAATCAATGACTCATCATAAAATGATATAATTGTTAATTGCTATTTTTTTTATAATATTGCAGCTGTCAAAGTTAAATTTATGACTAAAAAATTCATTACAAGCGTTTTATTCTTATTGTTCCTTTTGTCTGGAAATATTTCTTTATCGCAAGAGATTATAGAACCTTCTGATGTAAAATGGTATTCGATTGAAGAAGCAGATAGTTTATTAAAAATACAAGCAAAGCCTCTTTTTATAGATGTATATACGGAATGGTGCGGATGGTGCAAACACATGATGAAAACGACCTTCGCCAATAAAGGAATTGCGAATTACATGAACAGGAACTTTATTAATGTTCGTTTTGACGCCGAAACATTTGATACGCTAAGCTTTCAAAATAAAACATATACCAATCCTGGTGTTGGAAGACAACCAAAGCATGATTTGGCAAAGTTTCTACTCGGTGGAAGATATTCATTCCCAACAATAGTTTATATGGGGCGCGATAAAAAGTTTTATCCTATACCAGGCTACAAAAAAGTTCCTGAGATTGAAGCTTTTTTGGTTTATTTTGCCGAAGATTTATTTTCATCAATAAACTTACAAGATTTTGACAGGTATTTTAAATGTACATACAAAAAAAGTTTTGAAGAAAAGGTGATGAATGCCATACCCGATTCATTGTGCCCTGATACTTCAGGTATTATTAAATGGTATCGTTTAGCTGAGGCAGAAAAATTAAGTAAGCAAAGCGGAAAGCTTATTTTTGTCAGTACTTATACTAGCTGGTGTCAATCGTGCAGAGTGGCTGACTCAACAAACTATCGAAGCAAAGTAATTGCTAAGCTAATTAATGAAAATTTTATACCCGTAAAATTTAATGCCGCATCAACAGAAAGCTTAAGTTTTTTTGGAAAAACTTATAAAGGAGGAACAAACACCGGGCCGCACCAATTTACGCGAGCCTACATAAAACAAAGTTTTCAAATGCCTACATTGCTTTTCATTAACAATACAGGGCAGCAAATAACTGAGTTACATGGTTTTATTCCGCCTGCATCATTAGAAATTATTCTGAATTATTTTGCAGATAAAGCGAATACCAATAAAAAATTTGAGGATTATAGAAAATCTTTTAAAAATAAGATAAAATACTAATAGCTGCAATCCTTGATTTCACCATTATTCCTACAATATTTCTGAGCATTTGTCAGCCAGTGGATTCCATTACTAATCAATTAACTTAATCATTATTGACATATTCTCATTAACATTAATTTTACAATTATCAAAAGATGGTCTGGAAAATTTTGGTTTATAATTATTAGAGAAACCATAAGGCTCTTTTGGGATTCCAAATAAATTCAAATTACACTCTTTATCAGAATTTATATCGTGAAAAATACAAATTGCATATTCGCCTT
>JAOZNO010000179.1 GCA_029933755.1 Bacteroidales bacterium
AATGTGGTATTACAAGTTTATTAAGCCAGTTTTTAAACTCTAATTGCCTTATATCATCAGATAAAACATCGTCATCAATTCCATATTTCCAACGAAGATCTTTTCTTGAATTGTCATCAAAAATCTTTTCAAGGTCTTCTACATACGTCATTAAATCATCATGACCTTTAAAATAATTCTGTTTTGTTAATTTCTCCTCTCTCGCAATTATTAGTCTGGCAACTTCATGTAGGTCATATTCCGGATGATATTGTGGTGCCCAAAAAACACCTTTTTTATGCTTTATTGATACAGATTGAATTTTTGTAAATTCATTTGATGCCAGCGATTCACCACCTTCAGGTAATTTGGTTATTTCATCATCATGACTTATAAAACCATCAAAAACGGGGGGTTTACCTTCATACATTGGGTGCTTAAGCCCTTCAGGTGTTAAATAAACTTTTCTTGCCAAACCAATTTCTCTTCCTTTCGGATTTGGTTTTATCTCGCCACCTGCTGCATAAACAGCAATTTGTGCAGCCCAGCAGCTCCCAAACTGTGGCACACCAACTTCATAAGCCCGCTTACAGAGATCTACTAATTTGGTAACTCGTTCATCATCATCATGATATACTGTTAGATTACATCCTGGCCAAAGCACACCGTCATATTGTTTTAATTCTTCAGCATTTGGAAGTTCAACACCTTCATCACTTGAATAAAAAATATCGTATTTTGCATCAGGCATATGTTGTAATAGCATATCAGCATACAATACACCCGCTTTTCTCATTCCTACTGTATCAAACTGCTCGCGGCTTGTTTTTGGATAACCGTCAAGTATTATAAATTTTAATTCTTTCATTTACGTTCATTAAGTTTTTTTATCACAGCTGGTAATTCATTATATTTTTCAAAAAATGCATCCGCATTATTCTTGTCACTTCCTCTGTCAATTGCAGCAAGGCATAGGATTGATTTCATGCCCATTTTTTTTGGGCCAAAGATATCGTTATGCTCCCTATCGCCAATATGTACTATCTCATCAAACTCAACACCTAAAGCCTTTTGTGCTGTATTAAAAACACATTCAGCAGGTTTTGAACATCCAGCCTCATCCGAAAAAACAAACGCACTGAAATATTGTAATAAATTTTCACCTTCAAGTAGTTTCCTTAATGAAGTACCCGGACTAAAAATAGTATCAGAAATTACAGCAAGTTTATAGTCTTTGCTCAATGTCTTTATAGCTTCGTGTACACCATCCACAAAATCTGGACGGAACTCCAGTTCCATTTCTTCGTGTAGTTTCACTAATTCTGAAAGCTCATTTTCAGCTAGGCTAACAGCTAAGCCTTTTAATACAATTTCGAGTCGTTCTTTAACACTCCATGTTATATGCTGGTCATGCCACGCTTTTCTGAATGCAGCATCCTGTGCATTATAAGCAGCATTTACAATTTCTTGTGAAACATGTTTGTGTTTATCTACAAAACGTTTAACCAATTGTCTTCTTTCAAGTTTTTTAGAAGGTCTGCCGGCAGCTTTTCTTTTTGGTTCATCTGTATCGTCAATAAATACGGTATCCCAAAGGTCAAATGTTATTGCTTTTATCATAATTTATATCTTTTCTTGGTATAATAGCTGTGTAATATTACGAACTGACGGGTTAATCCGTCAGTTTATAATAAATTTTTAATTATTTGTGTAACATCACCCTTTAACACTGTTTTAGGGTTTAATGGTCTGCAAGGATCACCCATAGCATACTCTTCAATACCATCAATATCTTCTTCTTTAATACCTATGCCTTTTAAATTAGTTGGCATGTCAAGTTTTATTAACCATTTTTCAATTGCTGATATTACAGCCAATGCATCATTTTCAGTATTAAGTAAGTCGCCTAATGCAGCCATTTTCTCATTTACTTTTTTATCTGTAATATTATATTTCATTACCTCAATAAGTACTGCGGCATTTGCAAGTCCATGATGTGTATCATAATATACACTAAGTGCATGTGCTATTGAATGGTTAATTCCAAGACCTTTTTGGAAAGCTGTGGCTCCCATTGCTGATGCCATAAGCATTTCTCCCCTGGCGGCAACATCATTGCCATTTTCAAATGCAATTGGTAAATATTTAAATGCACGGTAAATACCTTCTTTTGCCAAACCGTCAGCAAATGGATGGAAAGTGTCCATAATGTAGGCTTCTAAATTATGCACAAAAGCATCTACACCAGTGGCTGCTGTTAACTTCTTTGGAAGCGATAAGGTAATCTCCGGATCAAGTACTGCAATATCCGGCATCATATCCGGTGAAAAAATAATTGTTTTTTTGTTGGTTGATGCTACGGTAATAACACTACTTCGTCCAACTTCACTACCCGTTCCGGCAGTTGTGGGTACAGCGTAGAACGGTGGCATTTTATTAATAATATATTTATCACCGCCTTTAGTGTCATCCAGTTTTTCAAGGGGTTCGTCATGTACAGCAGTAACTTTTATTGTTTTGCCTACATCAATAGGTGAGCCACCTCCAAGACCGACAATAAATTCACAGTTATTTTCTTTGTATATTTTTGTACCATCAATAACATTTTGCTCGGTTGGGTTTGAAACTACATCACTATAGCTATATATAGTAATGCCTGCATCTGAAAAGTAATTACGCAATTTATCTGCTAAACCAACTTTTTCAATACCTTGATCAGTAACAATCAGGCCTTTAGAAAAGCCTGCTTCTTTAATGATTTTTGGTAAATCGGCAATTGCACCCGGACCATATTCCATTCGGGTAGGGAAACTGTAAGAGTGTTTTAATAAAGGCATATCTTTTTATTTTAGATTGTTCAAATTCAAATAAATAGTCTTCAAATTTAATACGTCATTAGTAGGAGCAACTTGTCACGCCAAAGCGGGAAAGCCATCTCCCAAAGTTTAGAGATTGCTTTCTCATTCTTCGTCACAATGACGTTCATTTTTTAATTAGTGCTTCACTTTTAAATGATAAGACTTCGGTCGGGTCAAGTGTTCAAAACCAACTTTGGATAAAGAGCATCCTCTGCCTGAATCTTTTACACCTACCCATGCTAATTGAGGGTCAAGATAATCACAACGGTTCATAAACCAAGTTCCTGTATTTACATTGTCACCAATTTTTATCGCTTCGTTTTCATCTTCAGTCCATATTGATGCTGTTAGACCATAAGGACTATCGTTCATTAATTTTAGTGCTTCTTCATCATTACTTACCTTCATAATACCAACCACTGGGCCAAAACTTTCTTCATACATCACGTCCATGCTATGGTCAACATCTATAAGTACTTGTGGTGCAAGGTAGTTTGTGTCTTTTTTTGACATGGGAAAGAGCGACTCATCAATCATTGCACGAGCACCTTTGCTTATTGCTTGTTCAATATGTTGCCTAACTAAATCAGCACCACTTCTTTTTGCTACAGGCCCCATAGTTGTTTCGGCATCAAGTGGATTTCCTAACTTGTATTTTTTTGTTAATTCAACAAAGCCCTCTACAAATTGGTCATAAACAGATTCATGTACATAAATTCGTTCAATACCACAGCATGATTGGCCTGAATTAAAGAATGCACCATCTACAAGATTTTCTATTGCAAAATTTACATCAGCATCAGCTCTAACATAAGCAGGGTCTTTTCCACCAAGCTCTAATCCCACGCCAATAAATCTTTGTGCAGCGACTTTCTGAATTTCATAACCGCCTTTAACCGAACCTGTAAATGCGACAAACCCAATTCTTTGATCCTTTATTACATTTGCAGTATCTGCATGCGATAAATGTAAATACTGGAAAAGACCTTCCGGAAGACCTGCTTTCTCAAAAGCTTCAGCAAATCGTTCAGCAACTAAAGGAGTTTGAGCTGAGTGACGTAGTATAACCGCGTTCCCAGCTAATAATGCAGGAATAATACTATTTACAGCAATTAAAAATGGATAATTCCATGCAGGAACAACAAATACAATCCCCAAAGGCACACGTTTAATATACCTATTAAAACCTTCTTTTTCTTCAACAAGTACATCCGTTAATGAAGTCTCAGCCAAATCAATCATTCCCCTGGCTCGTTCAATTGTACCACTTACTTCAAAAGGAGAATAAGAAATTGGACGCCCCATTTGCTGAGTCAATTCTTTACTGATTTTTTCTTTATTACTTTCAAATGCTTCCAGAAACTTATTTAAATATTCTTTTCTTTCTGAGATGGAACGTTTTTTCCATTCATTTTGAGCATTTGTTGCTGATGCCAATGCGGTATCAATATCCTTTTGGGTATGCATATTACTTTCGTAATAGATACTCCCATCAATTGGTGAAATTACTTTTAAGATCTGTGACATAGGATTTTTATTTCTTAAATATTTTAAAAGTTAATATTTATACATATTGTTAGTGTCAAGTCAAGCATGACCTCTAGAGCCAAGCCTCATTCTTTTTGTTTTTTGCTTTACTAAAAAAAGACTCACGTAGCTACTGCTATGTTTACTTTTTTTAGTTTCCCAAAATTCCAAAAATAACTTCGGCTTACCCGAAATTTTATACATGACTTAACACTTGTTAAAATAGCAGTACAAAGGAACATAAAGCTTGTAAAAAATACTTGTGTAATTTTAATTAATTTACATTATTTATTGATAAATTCCAGATTGATTATATTATGTTTTTAGAATTTAATACCATATTCAGATGCAAGGAATTTGATGTTATTTCTTGCATTTTCATATTTCAGCCTTCCATATTCGTAAAAGTCAAAATCAATTTTTGAAACAGTTTTTTGTATTAAACTCCAAAGCGTCCAGTAAATATCCGGAAAGGGTTTGAACATATCAATGTAATAAAGGGTCTCATTAAAATTCTTAGCTTCGCAATAATGTTCTGTAATTTTAAATTCAACTTCACGTGTAACTAATACCTCTTGAAAGAGGTCAGCAATATCATAGTATTTAGGACCCATTCCTGCATATTCCCAATCTATTATATACATCGGTTTCTCAAATTTGTGTTTGTATTCATCTGTAACCATGATAAAGTTATCAGCAAGAAGGTCGTTATGGGTAATTACATATTTGCTTTTAGGGATATTTATTTTTTCTATAAGTATTTTAAGATACTTAAGAGTTTCCGGGAAATCAAATTTTGGAAATGACACATTTAAATCATTCAGGATATGATACATTTTTATACACTGTTCATAGGGATTGAAAATATAATTCAAGGTGGCTCCACTTGCATGTATATTCCTGATTGGTTCAACAATCAACTCTCTTAACTCATCTTTTAGGAAATCTTCATTTTTTAGCGTATAAGCACCCGTAATATATTCAACAATAGTTGCTTTTTTTTCGGGTAAATACTTTATTAAGTTTGCTGTAATTTGTGCATCCCCCATTTGCTTAATAGCACTTGCTTCTCTGTCTCTGTCAATAAACATTTCAGTATTATCACCATATATCCTAATTGCAACATCACCCTTGGCACATTTTGCTCTGTACAGAAAGTTGGTTATGCCACCTTTTAAAACTGAAACATCTATCTGCTGACCTTTCCACTCAGGAATAAGATATTCAACATCTTTGTCGTGAAACTTAGTCTTATACAAATCTGGATTTTTACTCATATTATTTCGCTGAAAATATCATTGGTCATAAAATCCTTTTGTTAGTAAATATTATATCATTAAGGCTACTCCGATAAGTTTTGGTGTGAGTATTTTTGTAAAAATCAAGTAATAATATCATCTTATAATCAGATGATTAACAAATTCACACTGATACTGTAAAACACATGAATTTGAGTTTTTTAGACTTTTAGGAGCAGACTCATCATTAAAGTTTGTTGCTATTCAATTCCTATTGGATGCCAGCCTTGCTCATCAAAAATAAAAACTTCTTTATATCCTTTTTCCTTTAGTAAGGCTCTTGCTTCAGGTATCAGTGCCATTACATCTTTTGAATTATGGGCATCTGAATTCATACATAATTTTATATTTAATTCTTTACATTTATCAATTACAAAATTTGAAGGGTAAAACTCATCTTCAAGGCCTTTTAAAACACCACGTGTATTAATTTCAGCAATCGAATTACTTTTTGAAATAAGTTCAAGGGTTTCGTAGACTAAATCCTTGTACCATTTCTCGTTTTCATTAAAAAAGTAATTGCCTTTATTGTACTTTTTTATCATATCCATATGGGCAATCACATCTGGTTTTTCTTTAAGTACCATGTCATTAACTTGTTCATAATAGTATTTTACAAGCTTTTTAATATCATTGCCAAAAATTTCTTTTAAACCTCTTTCGTATACAGGCTTTCCTCCACTATGATCCCATGCTTCTCCATCTTCAAAATAACCTAAAAAATGAACAGCACCAATTGTGTAATCTAAACCCAGCATTTTAAACCGACTTAAACCTACAAGGTTTTTGATATAATCGATTTCCATACCAAGGAAAAGTTTAATTTGGTCGGCATATTTTTTTTTCAGTCGATTAATCTCTCTTCTGTAGTCCAGAAGGCTCTCATAATTCATATTCCAACAAGTATCAAAGGGAACTGGTGAATGACATGAAAACCCATATGCATACATTTTATGCTTTATCGCTGACAATGCATACAATTCCGGCTCACCTTTTCCATCACTAAAGTTCGTATGACTGTGGTAGTTTGTCCATTTAAAATTATTAGCAGTACTCATAATTAAATCATTTTACTTGGTTAGATGATAAATATATCAATATTTGTTATATATCATGCAAATTTTATAGGAAATGTGCTTTTTAACAGATTATACGTAAATAATGTCTGTAAAATTTAAATTTATGACAATTTTTTTAGAATATTTCTTGACTTTGATTTATTTATGTTGTATATTTGTTCCATTCCTTTTTTACATTAGTGTTGTTGAATATCTAGTGATAACCCTAATGTAATTTTTTCATTTTAAGGTTTAGGTTAATGACTGGGCGGATTGGTTACCCGCCCTTTTTTTTTCGTGAGACTCACTTTATATGAGCCACAGGCGAAATAGAAAGTGTAAGTCGAACAATCCCGATAGTGAAACGTATCGGGATGGCATCAAATACCTACACCATTTATTCAGGATTGGCCATTTCCAGTTATTCAATAAGCCACAGGCAAAATAGAAAGTGTAAGTCGAACAATCCCGATAGAGTAGCGTATCGGGATGGCATCAAATACC